>JADGRS010000215.1 GCA_017880705.1 Burkholderiales bacterium | reverse complement strand
GCGCCGCGCCTGTCGCGCACGGTGGCGGCGAGCCCGGGGACGCAGCCGGGCGAGTATCTCTTCGATCTCGGCGCCGGCGTGCCCGTCGAAGCGTTGCGCGTCGTGTTGCCGGCCGTCAATTCGGTCGCGCCCTTCACGGTGGCTTCGCGCGAGAGCGAAAAAGGATCGTGGCAACCCGTCGTCTCCGCGACCTTCTACAGACTGATTCGCGATGGCGCCGAGATCCAGTCGCCCGCGGTCGAGATCGGGCCTCGCCGCGCGCGTTACTGGTCGATTCGGCTCGATCCGCGCAGCCCCCCGATCGGTGACGCTCTCCCCGCGCTCGAGGTTCAATGGCGGCCCGCGCAGATCGTGTTCGTCGCGCGCGGAGACCAGCCGTACCGGCTCGCCTTCGGCAATCCGGAAGCGCGCGCCGCGATTCTCTCGGTGAACGAGCTGATCCCGGGCTACGAGCCACGCGCCGAGCTGAAGCTGCCCGAAGCGAAGGTGGGCGAGGTCAGCACCACGGCCGAGGGCGCATGGCGGCGTCTCGTCGGCGACACGAATCCGCGCAAGCTCGTCCTGTGGGCCGTGCTCGTCGCTGCCGTGCTCGCGCTCGGCTGGATGGCATCGCGGCTGCGACGCGAGATGCGCTCGCGAGGCGAAGGCGAGCCGCGCGGATGATCTCGTCACGGGTGATAAACTCGACGCGACCCTTTCGGCTTTGACGGCGCGATGTCCGGCAACACGCTCGGCACACTCTTCACGCTCACCACCTTCGGCGAGTCTCACGGCCCGGCGATCGGCTGCGTGGTCGACGGTTGTCCGCCGGGCCTGGCGCTTTCGGAGTCGGACATCCAGCCCGAGCTCGATCGCCGCAAGCCCGGCACCTCGCGTCACGTGACGCAACGGCGCGAGGACGACGTCGTCGAGATCCTCTCGGGCGTCTACGAGGGCAGGACCACCGGCACGCCGATCGCCCTTCTCATTCGCAATGTCGACGCGCGCAGCAAGGATTACGCGAAAATCGCGACGAGCTTTCGCCCGGGACATGCGGACTACACGTACCTGCGCAAGTACGGGCTGCGCGATCCCCGCGGGGGAGGGCGCTCTCCCGCGCGCCTCACCGCGCCCGCAGTCGCGGCGGGAGCGATCGCGAAGAAGTGGCTGCGTGAACGCTACGGCGTCGAGGTGCGCGGCTTCCTCTCGCAGCTGGGCCCCAATCGCATCGCGTTCAAGTCATGGGACCCCGTCGACGCGAATCCCTTCTTCGCGCCGGACGATTCGATCGTGCCCGAGCTCGAAAGCTACATGGACAAGCTGCGCAAGTCGGGCGAGTCCTGCGGCGCGCGCCTCAGCGTCGTCGCCAGCGGCGTGCCTCCCGGATGGGGCGAGCCTCTCTACGGGCGCCTCGACGCGGACATCGCGCAGGCGATGATGGGCATCAACGCGGTGAAGGGCGTGGAGATCGGTTCGGGATTCGCGAGCGTCGAGCAGATGGGTACCGAGCACTCCGACGAGATGACGCCGCAGGGATTCCTGTCCAACAACTCGGGCGGAATTCTCGGCGGCATCTCCACCGGCCAGGACATCGTCGTCTCGATAGCGATCAAGCCCACCTCGAGCATCCGCCTGCCGCGCAAGACCGTGGACGTCTCCGGCGCCGCCGCGACCATCGAGACCCATGGGCGCCACGATCCTTGCGTGGGCATCCGCGCGACGCCGATCGCGGAAGCGTTTCTCGCGCTCGTGCTCGCGGACCACGCGCTGCGCCACCGCGCGCAGAACGCCGACGTCGCGGAGAGCACGCCGCGCGTTCCCGCGCGGGCGCCCGTCGGCGATCGCGGGGCGAAGTCCTCTTCGCTCTTCGAGGACCCGGATCCCGCCGAGGCCTGAGGGCGCGGCGTATTCGCCGCGAGCCAGAGGCTATAATTGCAGGTCCATTGGAGCGCTCGCGATTCGCGGCGCCCATCACGACACTGCCGCCATGACCGCACAAACGCTCTACGAAAAGCTGTGGGACTCGCATCTCGTCCGCGAAGATCCCGATGGGACCGCGTTGATCTACGTCGATCGCCACCTGGTCCACGAGGTAACGAGCCCGCAGGCCTTCGAGGGCCTCGCGTTGCATGGGCGCGCGCCATGGCGCATCGGTTCGGTCGTCGCGACCGCCGATCACAATGTCCCCACGCACGCGCGCTCGGAGGGCATCGCCGATCCCATTTCGCGCCTGCAGGTCGAGACCCTCGACCAGAACGTGGTGAAGTTCCACGTGAAGACCTATTTCGGCATGAACGACAGGCGCCAGGGCATCGTCCACGTGATCGGGCCCGAGCAGGGCGCCACCCTGCCGGGGATGACGGTCGTGTGCGGGGATTCGCACACCAGCACTCATGGCGCGTTCGCGGCGCTCGCATTCGGCATCGGCACGAGCGAGGTCGAGCACGTGCTCGCGACGCAGTGCCTTCTCACGAAGAGGCTGAAGACGTTGCTGATCCGCGCCGAGGGCAAGCTTCCGCCGGGCGTGACCGCGAAAGACCTCGTCCTCGCGATCATCGGGAAGATCGGCACCGCGGGAGGCACGGGCCACGCGATCGAGTTCGGCGGCTCCGCGGTGCGCGCGCAATCGATGGAAGGGCGCATGACCATCTGCAACATGGCGATCGAGGCGGGCGCGCGCTCCGGCATGGTCGCGGTCGACGAGACGACGATCGACTACCTGCGCGGCCGGCCCCTCTGTCCCCAGGGAGAGATGTTCGACACGGCCGCGGCGTATTGGCGAACGCTCGTCTCGGATCCCGGGGCGAAGTTCGACCGCGTCGTCGACATCGACGTGGCTTCGCTCAAGCCGCAGGTCACGTGGGGAACGTCCCCCGAAATGGTCGTCTCGATCGAGGACCGGGTGCCCGATCCGAGCAAGGAAGCGGATCCCGCCAGGCGCGGCGCCATCGAACGCGCGCTGGAGTACATGGGGCTCGAGCCCAACGTCGCCATGAGCGACATCGCCATCGACAAGGTCTTCATCGGCTCGTGCACCAATTCGCGCATCGAGGATCTGCGCGCGGCCGCGGCTGTGGTGAAAGGGCAGCGCGTGGCGAAGAACGTGAAGCTCGCCCTGGTCGTGCCGGGATCCGGCCTGGTGAAAACGCAGGCCGAGAAGGAGGGCCTCGATCGCGTGTTCCTCGACTCGGGCTTCGAGTGGCGCGATCCGGGCTGCTCGATGTGCCTGGGCATGAACGACGACAAGCTCGCGGCAGGGGAGCGCTGCGCATCGACCTCCAACCGGAACTTCGAGGGCCGGCAGGGTGCGGGAGGCCGCACGCACCTCGTGAGCCCCGAGATGGCGGCGGCCGCCGCGATCGCGGGCCATTTCGTCGACGTTCGCCGGGGACGCTGATGGAGAAATTCACCGTCCACACGGGACTCGTCGCTCCTCTCGACCGGGAGAACGTCGATACCGACGCGATCATCCCCAAGCAGTTCCTGAAGTCGATCAAGCGCACCGGCTTCGGCCCGCATCTGTTCGATGCGTGGCGCTACATCGACGTCGGCCAGCCGGGAATGGATCTCACGAAGAGAACGCTCAACCCGGATTTCGTCCTGAACCGGCCCCAGTACAGGGGCGCCTCGATCCTCCTCGCGCGCAAGAACTTCGGCTGCGGCTCCTCGCGCGAGCATGCGCCGTGGGCGTTGCAGCAGGGCGGTTTCAAGGCGGTCGTCGCGCCTTCGTTCGCGGACATCTTCTTCAACAATTCCTTCAAGAACGGGTTCCTGCCGATCGCATTGCAGGAGTCCGAGGTGGCGCGGCTGTTCGACGAGGCCGTCGGGGCGCCCGGCTATCGCCTCACGATCGACCTCGCCGCGCAGACGGTCACCACGCCCTCGGGCGAGGCGATGCATTTCGACATCGACGATTTCCGCAAGAAGTCCCTTCTCAACGGCTGGGACGACATCGGCCTCACGCTGCGCAACGCCGCGGAGATCAAGGCTTACGAGGAGCGCCGCAAGCGCGCCGAACCCTGGATCTTCGGCTGAGGCCGGGATGAAGATCGCCTTGCTGGCCGGAGACGGCATCGGTCCCGAGATCCTGCGCGAAGCGGTGCGAGTGCTCGACGTGTTGCGCTCCGAAGGCCTCGGCGTCGAGACCGAGGAAGCGCTGGTCGGTGGCGCCGCCTACGACGCGTCGGGGGATCCGCTGCCGAAGGCGACGCTCGATCTCGCGAAGTCTTCGGACGCGGTGCTCTTCGGCGCCGTCGGCGGCCCGCAATACGACACGCTCCCACGGGACAAGCGTCCGGAGAAGGCGATCCTCGGGCTGCGCCACGAGTGCGATTTCTTCGCCAACCTGCGGCCCGCGAATGTCTTCCCCGAGCTCGCGGACGCCTCGACCCTGAAGGCGGAAGTCGTCTCGGGCCTCGACATCATGATCGTGCGCGAGCTCACGGGAGACATCTACTTCGGCAAGCCGCGCGGGATCTCCGGCCCGAAGGGCGACCGTGTCGGCTTCAACACGATGCACTACACCGAGCCGCAGATCCGCCGGATCCTCCATACGGGCTTCAAGACGGCGCGCGCCCGGGGCAAACGCCTCTGCTCGGTCGACAAGATGAACGTGCTCGAGACCTCGCAGCTCTGGCGCGACATCGCCGAGGAGATCGCCCCGGAGTATTCGGACGTGGCGCTTTCGCATATGCTCGTGGACAATTGCGCCATGCAGCTGGTGCGAAACCCGAGGCAATTCGACGTGATCGTGACGGGCAACCTGTTCGGCGACATTCTTTCTGACGAGGCATCGATGCTCACGGGTTCGATCGGCATGCTGCCGTCGGCTTCGCTCGATGCCCGCGGCAAGGGCCTGTACGAGCCTATCCACGGCTCGGCACCCGACATCGCGGGCCGGGGGCTCGCCAATCCGCTCGCGATGATCCTTTCGATGGCTATGATGTTCCGCTATACGTTCGGCAGGATCGACATCGCCGCGCGCATCGAGAAGGCGGTTCGCGCCGCGCTGGCCGCGGGGCTTCGCACGGCAGACATCGCGGTCAAGGGCATCAAACCATGCGCCACCGCCGAAATGGGAACCGCGGTGGCAAAAGCACTTTAGAGCGGACCAGAGCGCGGCGCGGAAGAGGCGGCCCGCCTCTCTCCTAACAGCGACGCCTCTACCGGAAAGAAGATCGACCCAATGAGAACCGTAGGATTTATCGGCTGGCGCGGCATGGTGGGCTCCGTCCTGATGGAGCGCATGCGGGAGGAGCGCGATTTCGACGCGATCGACCCCGTATTCTTCACGACCTCGAACATCGGCGGTGCGGGCCCCGCGATCGGCAAGCCGGTCGCGCCCCTCAAGGACGCGAACGACCTTGCCGAGCTCGCGAAGCTCGACGTCCTCGTGAGCAGCCAGGGCGGCGACTATACGAAGTCGGTCTATCCGAAGCTGCGCTCCGCCGGCTGGGGGGGATATTGGATCGACGCGGCCTCGGCGCTTCGCATGGACAAGGACGCGGTCATCGTCCTCGACCCGGTGAACCGCCCGGTCATCGACAAGGCGCTCGAATCCGGCGTCAAGAACTTCATCGGAGGCAACTGCACCGTGAGCCTCATGCTGATGGCGATCGATGGCCTCCTGAAGGCCGATCTCGTCGAGTGGGTGAGCGCCATGACGTACCAGGCGGCCTCGGGGGCCGGCGCCCAAAACATGCGAGAGCTCCTGCAACAGATGGGCGAGGTGCATTTCGCGGCGAAGAGCCTTCTTGCCGATCCGGCCTCGGCGATTCTCGACATCGATCGGGAAGTCGCCGGGATTCTCCGCGACGAGAGCTTCCCCACGGAGCATTTTGGCGTGCCGCTCGCGGGGAGCCTCCTGCCGTGGATAGACGCCGACCTCGGCAATGGGCAGAGCCGCGAGGAGTGGAAGGGACACGCGGAGACCAACAAGATCCTGGGACGCGAAGCTCGTCCTGTCGCGGTCGACGGGCTGTGCGTGCGCGTCGGCGCGATGCGCTGCCATAGCCAGGGCCTCACGATCAAGATGAAGCGCGACCTGCCGCTGGACGAGATCGAATCGAT
>JADGRS010000214.1 GCA_017880705.1 Burkholderiales bacterium | reverse complement strand
CCGCCCAGGCTCGACCCGACTCCGAGAAAGATTGCCCCCGGCGCATAGACGGCCACCTCCCCGGCGCTGCCGAAAACGCGTTCGATGATCCGTCCGTGCCCGAATCGCGACGCTTCCTCGGGGGTCGCGTCGAGGCGCGGCAGGCCCGCGGCGAGCGATTCCGGGGGAAGGAGGCGGGCCCTGGCCCGCGCCTCGCCGTCCGCCGCAAGGGTCTCGAAAGTCACGGCATCGTCGAGAGAGAACCCTCCCACCCCGGTCCGTCGCAATGCCACCAGGTGGGCTCCGCAGCCGAGACGCGAGCCGATGTCCTGGGCCAGCGTGCGCACGTAGGTCCCCTTGGAGCAATCCACCCGGACGATCAGATCGTTTCCCTCGCGACCGAGGCGCTCGAGGACCTCGATCACGACCTCGCGCACCGGCCTTTCGACCTCCTCGCCCGCCCGCGCGTACTCGTAGAGGCGCCGCCCGTTGACGTGCACCGCCGAATGCATGGGCGGCGTCTGGCGCTGCGCGCCGAGGAACGACGCGAGGACTTGGTCGATACGCTCGAGGCCCGCCTCCACGGCGCGGCGCGAGCTGACGTCGCTTTCCGTATCGCCCGTGGGCGTTTCCTCTCCGAGCCGCAAGGTCGCGATGTACGACTTGCGCGAATCGATGAGGAACCGGGAGAACTTGGTGGCCTCGCCGAACACCAGCGGCAGGAGGCCAGTCGCGAACGGGTCGAGAGTCCCGGTGTGGCCGCCCTTGAGCGAGCCGATGAGGCGCTTGGCCTTCGCGAGCGCGCGGGTGGAGGTGATACCCGCCGGCTTGTCGAGCAGCAGGACGCCGTCGGGACCGTCGTTGCGGACCGTCACTAGCCGGCCGACCGGCCCCGCGGCCTGCGTGCCGCCGGCTTCGGGGCGACCGCCTCGTCGATGAGTTTCGAAAGGCGCATGCCGCGTTCCACCGACTCGTCGTGCTCGAAGTGAAGATCGGGGACCGAGCGCGTGCTCAGGCGCCGCGCAAGGCCGGTGCGAAGGAATCCCGCCGCGTGCTGCAGCCCTTCGAGCGCTTCCTGCGCGACCGGCTCGGCGCCTAGCACGGTGAAAAAGATCTTCGCGTGCGATTGATCCCCCGAAACCTCGACGCCGGTGAGCGTCACCATGCCGACCCGGGGATCGCGAAGCTCCGTGCGAATGAGCTCCGCCAGCTCGCGTTGAATCTGGTCTGCGATGCGTGCGCGGCGCGGTGCGGTCATTGCGCCAGCGAGCGCGCGACCTCGACCACCTCGAACACCTCGAGCTGATCACCCACCTGGACGTCGTTGAAGTTCTTGAGGCTCAAGCCGCATTCGAATCCGGCCTTCACCTCGCGCACGTCGTCCTTGAAGCGCTTCAGCGAGTCGAGCTCGCCGGTGTGCACCACGACTCCGGCGCGCACCAGCCGCACCGAGGAGCCGCGCCGCACCAGGCCGTCGGTGACCATGCATCCAGCGACCGTTCCCACCTTGGAGATCTTGAACACGTTGCGCACTTCGACGGTGCCGAGAATGGTTTCCTTCTGCTCCGGCGTGAGCATTCCGTTGATCGCCGCCGTCACGTCGTCCACCGCGTCGTAGATGACAGTGTAGTAACGGATGTCGACGCCCGAATTCTCGGCGAGTTTGCGCGCCGCGGCGTCCGCCCTCGTGTTGAATCCGATCACGACTGCCTTGGATGCGAGCGCGAGGTTGATGTCCGACTCCGTGATGCCACCGACCCCGGTGTGGACGATGTTCACCCTCACTTCCTCGGTCGAAAGCTTGGTGAGCGCGTGCGCGAGGCCCTCGTAGGAGCCCTGCGCGTCGGCCTTGATGATGAGCACCAGCGTCTTGCCGCCTTCGGCCAGCTGGTCGAATGCGTTCTCGAGCTTGACCGCCTGCTGCTTCGCGAGCTTCACGTCGCGGAACTTGCCCTGGCGGAAGAGCGCGATCTCGCGCGCCTTGCGCTCGTCGTTGAGGACGATCACCTCGTCGCCCGCGCGCGCCACGTCCTGGAGCCCCTGGATCTCGACCGGAATCGACGGCCCGGCTTCGGTCACCGCCTTCGCGTTCTCGTCGTTCATCGCGCGCACGCGCCCGAAGACCGCGCCCGCGAGCACTACGTCGCCCTTCTTGAGCGTTCCCGACTTCACCAGCAGCGTCGCCACCGGGCCGCGGCCCTTGTCGAGGCGCGACTCGATCACGACACCCTTGGCGGGCGCGTTCACGGGCGCCTTGAGCTCGAGCACCTCCGACTGGAGCTGGATCGACTCGAGGAGCTTGTCGATGCCCTGGCCGGTCTTGGCCGAGACCTCGACGAACTGCACCTGGCCGCCGAATTCCTCCGCGACGACATCGTGCGAGAGGAGCTCCTGCTTGACGCGCGCGGGGTTCGCTTCCGGCTTGTCGATCTTGTTGACGGCGACGACGATCGGCACCTTGGCCGCCTTCGCGTGGTTGATCGCCTCGATCGTCTGGGGCATCACGCCGTCGTCGGCCGCCACCACCAGCACGACGATGTCGGTGATCTGGCTGCCGCGCGCGCGCATCGCGGTGAAGGCCTCGTGACCCGGAGTATCCAGGAACGTGATGACGCCGCGCGCCGTCTTCACGTGATACGCGCCGATGTGCTGCGTGATGCCGCCGGCCTCGCCAACCGCGACGCGTGCCTTGCGGATCGCGTCGAGGAGCGATGTCTTGCCGTGGTCCACGTGGCCCATCACGGTCACGACCGGAGGGCGCGCCTCGAAATTGGCCTCGTCATTGGCCGCGGTCTCGGTGAGGAACGACTCGGGATCGTCCAGCTTCGCCGGCTTCGCCTGGTGGCCCATCTCCGCGACCACGATCATGGCGGTGTCCTGGTCGATCACCTGGTTGATGGTGACCATGTTGCCCATCTTCATCATCACCTTGATGACTTCGGCGGCCTTGACCGACATCTTGTGCGCGAGATCGCCCACGCTGATCGTCTCGGGAACGAGCACTTCGATCACCTTGGGTTCCGAGGGCGCCGCGAACGACGTGCCGCCGTCATCGTCGCGATGGCGTGCACCACCGCCGCGCGAGCGCCAGCCGTCGCGTCCGCCGCTCGTATCGCCTCGCGTCTTGATGGCGCGGCGCCGCGCGACATCGTCGACCCATGCGGAAGCGGGCTTGGCCGCGCGCTTCGGCTTCTTGTCCTTCTCCTTCTCGCCGGGCTTGAGCACCGGGCGATGCAGCGTGCCTTCGGGCGCCGCGGCGGTCGCGGCAGCGTCTCCCGCAGCGGGCTTCGCGTCGGCCTTCGCGGCCTCGGCCTTCACCTCGACCAGCACCGGGGCCTCGGCCTCCGTGGCGGGCTCCTCGCCCTTCTTGCGAATGACGCGCTTCTTCTTCGGAGGCTCGCCTTCGGCGGGCGCCGCCGCGGGCGCCTCGGCGCCGGGCGCGGCCTCGTCCTTCTTCTTCGCGGCCGCGACGCGCTTCGTCTTCGTTTCCGCATCGGCCGCCTGGCGCGCCGCGAGCTCCGCCTGGCGCTTCGCCTCGGCTTCGCGTTTCTTCGCTTCGGCGGTGTCGATGATCGGCGCGGGGGGCGCGACGACCTTCACCGGCTCGGGCACGGCCTCCACGGTGGGCTTGTCGACCTTGACGAACGTGCGCTTCTTGCGCACTTCGACCTGGATGGTGCGCGCCTTGCCGGTGGCATCCGCCTTCTTGATCTCGGTCGTTTGCTTGCGCGTGAGCGTGATCTTCTTCTTCTCTTCCTTGTTGCCGTGCATCTCGCGCAGGTAATCGAGCAGGCGTGCCTTGTCCTGCTCGGTGATCGCGTCCTCACCCGCCTTCTTCTTCACCCCCGCGGCCTGGAGCTGCTCGAGGAGAAGGGCGACCGGGAGCTTGAGCTCCTCGGCGAATTGGGTGACGTTCGACTTAGGCATTCGTTTCCGTTCCTATGCGTCAGGCCTGGGCCTGAGGCTCCTTGAACCACGGTTCGCGCGCTTTCATGATGAGCTTGTTCGCGCGCTCTTCATCCATTCCGGTCATCTCGGTGAGCTCGTCGGTCGCGAGGTCGGCGAGAGCGTCCATCGTCGTGATGCCCTTGGAGGCGAGCAGCCGCGCGGTGGGATTGTCCATGCCCTCCATGCCCTGCAGGTCCTCGGCGGCGTGCTCGACGGTCTCCTCGCTCTTGATCGCTTCCGTGAGGAGCGCGTTGCGCGCGCGGCGGCGCAGCTCGTTCACCGTTTCCTCGTCGAAATCCTCGATCTCGAGCATCTCGTTGATCGGCACGTACGCGACCTCGTCGAGCGACGTGAAGCCCTCCTTCACGAGAATCTCCGCGACCTCCTCGTCGACGTCGAGCTTCTCCATGAAAAGCGCGCGCACGACCGAAGTCTCGGCCTCGCTCTTCGTCTCGCGCTCCTCGGTCGTCATGATGTTGAGCTGCCAGCCGGAAAGCTCCGACGCGAGGCGCACGTTCTGGCCGCCCTTGCCGATGGCGAGCGCGAGCTGGTCCTCGGTCACGACCACGTCCATCGAGTGGCGCTCCTCGTCGACCACGATCGAGCTCACGTCGGCGGGCGCGAGCGCGTTGATCACGAACTGCGCGGGCTCGGGCGACCACAGGATGATGTCGACGCGCTCGCCCGCGAGCTCCTGGGTGACCGCCTGCACGCGCGAGCCGCGCATGCCGACGCACGTTCCCACGGGATCGATGCGCGGATCGTTGGACTTGACGGCGATCTTCGCGCGCAGCCCCGGATCGCGAGCCGCCGCCTTGATCTCGAGGAGGCCCTCCTCGATCTCGGGCACCTCGAGCTCGAAGAGCTTCACGAGGAACTCGGGCGCAACGCGCGACAGGATGAGCTGCGGGCCGCGGGCGGCGCGGTCGATCTTGGCGATGTATGCGCGCACGCGGTCGCCCACGCGCAGGTTTTCCTTGGCGATGAGCTGGTCGCGCGGCAGGAGCGCTTCCACGCGCCCCGACTCGACGATGAGGTTGCCGCGCTCGGCGCGCTTCACCGTGCCGGTCACGAGCGACTCGCCGCGCTCGAGGAAGTCGTTCAGGATCTGCTCGCGCTCGGCGTCGCGGATCTTCTGCAGGATCACCTGCTTCGCGGCCTGCGCGCCGATGCGCCCGAAGGTCTCGGGCTCGAGCGGCTCCTCGATCACGTCGCCGAGGACCGCCTCGGGATTCTCCTCGACGGCATCGGTGATCGCGATCTGGTGCGCGGGCTCCTCATGCTCCTCGTCGGGGACGACGGTCCAGCGGCGGAAGGCGGAATACTCGCCGGACTCGCGGTCGATCTCGACGCGCACGTCGACCTCGTCCTTGAAGCGCTTCTTGGTCGCCGAGGCGAGCGCCATCTCGAGCGCGAGGAACACGGTGTCCTTCGCGACGTTCTTCTCGCGCGACAGCGCGTCGACCAGCAGCAGTAGATCCTTGCTCATGACCCTCCAAGCCCTTCACACGTCCGGCACGAGTCGCGCGCGGTCGATTTCAGCGAATTCCAGGTGTTGCCGTTGACCCTCGACGTCGACGGCGATTCGCCCGCCCTCGACTCCCACCAACTTTCCCTCGAAGCGCCGCCGCCCATCGCGCGGCAGTTTCAGCTTGAGCGTCACGTCGCGCCCCGCGAAGCGCTCGAAATCCCCGAGCGTCTTCAGCGGACGGTCGAGACCCGGCGACGAGACCTCGAGCCGCTCGTAATCGATTCCCTCCACTGCGAAGGCGCGCGTCAAATGGTTGCTCACCTTCGCGCAATCCTCAACGGTAATCCCGCGCGGGGAATCGATGAAGATCCTGAGCAATCCCGAGCGCGACGACTCCAGGTCGACGAGTTCGTATCCGAGCCCCTCGAGGGTTGCCCGAATCCACGCTTCTCGCTCTGAAATCGGTCTCACAAACAAAAAATGGGCCGAGGCCCATCTCCAACTCCGAAACCGACAGATTCTATCACGTAATGCCCCAAAACGTCACCAGAAAGTGCCGCTTTCGGCGAGGAATCAAGGGCATCGCGGACCCTCCGGACGTGCGGCAATTTTGCGCTCCGGGAGCATCGCGTTTGCGCAGTCCGGCCGCGATCGAGCCACGCATTTCTGTATCAG
>JADGRS010000213.1 GCA_017880705.1 Burkholderiales bacterium | reverse complement strand
CGCGTCCTCGGCTTCGACGTCGTCGCGCAGGATGCCGCGCGCCGTGCGGAAGAGCGCCTGGTTGTAGCGGCGCATCAGGATGCAGAACGCCGGCTCGCTGCCGCCGGAGACGCATTTCGCGAGCTCCGCATCCGGCATGTTGGGGTCGAGCGATTGTTCCTGCGGCAAGGCCATGGTCACGTTTCTTCCTCGTAGGCCGCATTAGATGAAGACCAGCCTCGCGGCGTTCCTGCCGGGCTGGCCGGCAAGCGGTAGCGGTCCATCTTGACCCCCTATTGCCATTCTAAATAAGAACGATTATCATTTGACCATCGAATTGACTATCGATCCGGCCACGGACCCCAGAGCCTCTTGATGAATCGCCTTCTTGCAACCGCCCTTCTCCCGCTCTCGCTCGCCGCTTTCGCCGCCGGCGAGCCCGAGATCAACGTCGTCATCGAGGGCCACAAGTTCGCTCCGGACCGCATCGAGGTTCCCGCCGGGCAGAAGGTGAAGCTCCTCGTGGAGAACAAGGACTCGACGCCCGAGGAATTCGAGAGCGCCTCCCTCAGGATCGAGAAGGTGATCCCCGGCAAGTCGAAGTCGACGATCTACGTGGGTCCCCTGAAGGCCGGCGAATACAAGTTCATCGGCGAGTTCAACGAGAAGACCGCCAACGGCGTGGTGGTCGCGAAATAACTCCATGTTCGCCACCGCGCTCATCGTCTTCCGCGAAGTCCTCGAGGCCGCGCTCATCGTCGGCATCGTGGCGGCGGCGACGCGCGGCATTCCGGCCCGCGAGCGATGGATCGGCGCGGGCATCGCCGCCGGCCTCGTCGGCTCGCTCCTCGTGGCGGGAGGCGCGGAGGCGATCTCGCAGCTCGCGCAGGGCATGGGCCAGGAGCTCTTCAACGCATCGATCCTCGGCATCGCCGTGGTGATGCTCGCCTGGCACAACATCTGGATGTCCATCCACGGACGCGAGCTCGCGCAGAACGCGCGCAGCGTGAGCGATGAGATCCGCAGCGGCGCGAAGGAGCTCTCTGTGCTCGCGGTGGTCGTCGCCGTCGCCGTGCTGCGCGAAGGCTCGGAGACGGTGCTCTTCCTTTATGGCGTCGCCGTCTCGGGCAACTCCTCGGCGGCACCGATGGCGATCGGGGCCGCGATCGGGCTCGCGGGTGGCGTCGCCGTGGGCTGGTTCCTCTTCGCGGGGCTACTGCGCATTCCGCTCAAGTGGTTCTTCTCCGCGACCTCGTTCCTGGTGCTGCTCCTCGCCGCGGGAATGGCCGCGCAGGCCGCGCGCTTCCTCATCCAGGCCGATGTGCTGCCCGCCCTCGCCTCGCCCGTGTGGGACACCTCGGCCCTCGTCTCGAATTCGTCATTGGCCGGCAAGGCGCTCCAGGGCCTGGTCGGCTACGACGCGCAACCGAGCGGGATGCAGCTCGCTTTCTTCACCACCGTGATCGTGGCGATCGCGGCCGGCATGGCGTGGGCGCGTCGACGCGCCGCTTCTTCAGCCTAGCAAAGGAAAACACATGCGCTCGATCATCCGGCTGGCGACAGCCGTCGCCCTCGGCTTGCCCATCGCCGGCTTCGCCGCGGAGACCAACGACTACGTGCACACGCCCCTCGTCGAGTACGGCGAGCGCGAGATCGATTTCAAGATGGGCACGCTGCGTCTCAAGGACGAGGCCGTGCGCGAATCGGCGGCGAGCCTCGGCTTCGGATATGGCGTGACGCAGTGGTGGTTCACCGAGGCCTACCTCAAGTTCGAGTCGGGCACGGGCGTGAGCTCGCACTACGATGCTTTCGAGTGGGAAAACCTCTTCCAGCTCACCGAGCACAACCAGTACCCGGTGGACATCGGCTTTCTCACCGAGATCGAGATTCCGCGCGAGCGCCGCGAGGAAGGCTACGAGCTCGCGATCGGTCCGCTCTTCCAGGGCGACGCGGGGCCGATCCGCTGGAACGCGAACCTCCTCTTCGAGCGCGTGCTGCGCGGACGCTCCGACACGCCGCGCGTGACCGAGCTGAGCTACCAACTCCAGGCGAAGTACCCGTTGAGCGACGACTTCGAGGTCGGCGCGCAGGCCTTCGGCGACCTGGGCCAATGGAACCACTTCGATCCAAGCAACGAGCAGGTCCATCGCGTCGGGCCGGCCATATTCGGCAAGTTGAAGCTCGGCGGCCGCGAAACGATCCGCTACAACGCGGCGTGGCTGTTCTCCGCGAGCCCCGCGGCGCCGAAGAGCGGCTTCCGCCTCCAGGCCGAATATGAGTTCTAGGAGAAAATTGGTGTCAGGTACGAATTTCGGGAGACGGAGTCGCTCCTCCGAAATTCGTACCTGACACCAATTTACGAAATTCGTACCTGACACCAATTTTCAAACCGGTTTCTCCTTCAGCGAGCCGAAGCGGAGCGCGTAGACGACGGTGAATTCCGCGCCGAGCATGAAGATCTGCGCCGAGTAGTAGACCCACACGAGCAGCACGACGACGGACCCGGCCGCGCCGAACCCGGAAGCCACCGCGCTCCTGCCGAGGTAGAGCCCGATCAAGGACTTGCCGAGCGTGAAGAGGATCGCGGTCACGGCCGCGCCGATCCACACGTCCTTCCACCCGATGCGCACGCGCGGAAGGATCTTGTAGATCATCGCGAAGAGGACCGTGACGGCGCCGAGGCTCACGCCCACGTTCACGAGCTCGAAGAGCCATTTCATGCGGCCGAAATACGGCGCGCCCCACTCTCCGATGGCCGCCATCGCGGCGCTCGCCGCGAGCGACACGAGCAGCAGGAAACCGATCGCGAGGACGAGCGAGAGCGACAGCAGGCGCTTGCGCAGCATCGTCCACACGCCCGAGCGCTCCGGCGGCGCGCGCCAGATGCGGTTCAGCGCGCTCTGCAATTCCGCGAGGACCGTTGTGGCCCCCAGGACCATCATCACGATCCCGCCGAGCGTCGCGAAGATGCTGGTGCGCGGCTCATGGGCGCTTACCACGAGCCGCTGAGCGAAAGCCGCACCCTCGTCGCCCAGCATGCCGCGCAGCTGCTCGAAAAGCGCCCCGCTCGCGGCCGCGTCGCCGAACGCGAGCCCGGCCACCGCGATCACGATGAGGAGCAGCGGCGCGATCGAGAAGATCGTGTAGTACGAGAGCGCCGCGCCCATGCTCGGCGCGAAGTCGTCGATCCAGCGCGTGATCGATTCCTTGACGAGGCTCCAGAGGATCGCGAGGTTCATGTCCGGTCTCCAGCCCTGCATCTTGTCACGTTCCCGCTGCGGCATACTATCGGCTCGGTCATCGGCACGGAGCGGACATGCAGAAGGAAATGGCTGAGATTCTGGTGCGCACCGGCCCGGGCACGCCGATGGGCAACCTCATGCGGCGCTACTGGGTGCCGATCCTGGGGTGCGACGAGATCGCGGAGCCCGATGGACCGCAGCAGCGAGTGAAGGTTCTCGGCGAGAAGCTCCTCGCCTTCCGCGACACCGAGGGCAAGGTCGGCCTCATCGACGAGTTTTGCGCGCACCGCGGCGCCTCGCTCTACTTCGGGCGCAACGAAGAAGGCGGCATCCGCTGCGCGTACCACGGCCTCAAGTACGCGCGCGATGGAACATGCCTCGAGGTTCCCTCCGCCCCGCAGGTCTGCAAGCAGATGGGCATCAAGGCGTACCCGTGCATCGAGCGCGGCGGCATCGTGTGGGCGTACATGGGCCCCAAGGACAAGCAGCCCGCGCCTCCCGAGGTCGAGTGGTGCGGATTGCCCGACAGCCACGTGTTCGTCTCCAAGCGCTTCCAGGAATCGAGCTACCTCCAGGCCGCCCGTGAGCGCGTCGTGATCTTCGAGTAGAGTTCGTCGACGGGTGGAAGGCGGATCGGCGCGAAGCCTGTTCGGCAAACAGCCGGTGCATCCGATCGCGACCTAGTCGTCGCCGACGAGCGGCAGCAGCGTGAGGTACTCGGCATCGTTCGCGGTTACCGGGCGACGCCCGAACACTTTGAGCGAGCGCAGGATCTTGTCGGCGCTCGGCCACTCTCGCGATGCGCTGCGCACCGTGACGAGCACGCCGCCATCGACGCCCAGATCGTGCGGCGCTATCGCGAACACGTACATGAACGGCAGCGACTGAGCGCGACCGTACTCGACGCTCGCGCGATATCCACTCGCACCTGGCAACGTCACCGCCACGGGTTGCGTCACACGGCCGGGTCGCTTCGCACACTCGTGCGCGACCTTCTCCATCAGGATGCCGTCGCGATCGATCACGAGCGCGGCCTTGAACACCTCTACGACGAGCTCGCCGATCGGCTTGCCGTCGCGCGTCTCCTCGCAGCGCACCACGGTCGCTCCCGCATCGAGCGCCACCATCTCGACATCGCACTCGAGCTCGAGACCGATCGCTGCGAGGCCTCGCTGTCGCGAAGCCGCCGGGAGTAACTTATACGCAGGGGTCGCTATGCCCTTGATGTTATTGCGGGAGCGTCGCCTGTTACAGAAAAACTTTACGGGTGTTTCAGCTTCGCAGCGATCTTCACGAGTTGGACCATCTCCTTGCGGTAGCCCTCGACGTCGGGACCGACCGATCCTTCGGCGAGCGACTGCACTTCCTGCCAGCTCAGATTGCCACGATTCGACGACTGCCGAAGCATCATGCCGAAGCCCGCGACCGCGACCGCCCACCGGAAGTCGACCGTGGTCTGCGCGAGCGACGTCTTCGCCGCCTTCACCGGTTGCGACAACAGCTTCGACGTTTTGCCGTCGGGCTCTTTGTAGCGAATCTTCACGGTCATCAGCTCGCTCGCATCGCCGGCCGGAGCCACCGACGTCTTTTGATACTTCAGCGCGTCGACCTTCGCGCCGGGCACCGCTTGTCCCACCGGAATGATCTCGTAGAGCGCGGTGACCGCGTGACCGGCACCGATGTCGCCCGCGTCTTTCTTGTCGTCGTTGAAGTCTTTGTCTTCGAGGATGCGCTTCTCGTAGCCGATCAGGCGATAGCCGGCGACCTGCGTCGGGTTGAACTCGACCTGCAGCTTGACGTCCTTCGCGACGGTCACGAGTGTCGCGCCCGCTTCCTTGACGAGCACCTTACGCGCCTCTTCGATCGAATCGATGTACGCGTAATTGCCATTGCCGCGATCGGCGAGCTTCTCCATCGTCGAGTCCTTCAAATTGCCCATGCCGAAGCCGAGCACGGTGAGGAACACGCCGCCCTCGCGCTTCTTCTCGATCAGCCGCGTGAGGTCGCCTTCGCTCGTCACACCGACGTTGAAGTCACCATCGGTGCAGAGGATCACGCGGTTGATGCCGCCCTTGACGAAGTTCTTCTGAGCGGTCTCGTACGCGAGCTGGATGCCGGCGGCGCCGTTCGTCGAGCCACCCGCATCGAGCGCCGTGATCGCGTTGCGGATCACGGATTTCTCGCGACCGTTCGTCGGCGGCAACACGAGGCCGGTGTTGCCGGCGTACACGACCATCGCGACGTGATCCTCGGGGCGGAGCTGCTCGACGAGCAACAACAGAGCGCGCTTGAGCAGCGGTAGCTTGGTCGGTTCGAACATCGAGCCCGACACGTCGATCAAGAACGTCAAGTTGCGCGCGGGAACCTTCGCGTCGTCGATCGCGGTGGTCTGCAGGCCGATCCGCACGATCTGATAGTTCGTGTTGAACGGGCTCGCCCCGACCTCCGTCGTGATCGAGAACGGCTGACCCTTCGGCGCGGCCGGCAGGTCGTAGTGGAAGTAGTTGATCAGCTCTTCGAGCCGCACCGCATCGGGCGGCGGTGACGTGTTGTCTTTGAGGAACCGGCGCGTGTTCGAGTACGACGCGGTGTCGACGTCGGCGGAGAACGTCGATAGCGGATGCGCTTGCGACGTCTGGAATGCGTTCTCGTCGATCCGCGAGTACGCCTCGGTGTTCATGCTCGGGTCTTGCTCGAGCGGCTGCATCATCGGCTTCGCCGGCGACGGCGACATGTGACCACTCGGGCGCGACATCGGCGGAGGTGAGGGCGACGCCTCGACGGGCTCCTTCATCTCGGGTGCCATCGTCTCCACGGGTGCCTTGCGCTTCTTGGCTTCTACCTTCGGTACGTTCTTGTCATCGCGCGCGACCTGCA
>JADGRS010000212.1 GCA_017880705.1 Burkholderiales bacterium | reverse complement strand
CGCGCTCGCCGAGGAACGACTTGTATCCCTGGGGCAGCTTCTCGATGAACTCGTGCGCGGCGGCCATCTTCGCCGCGGCGATCACTTCATCGTCGGTCGCGTCGATGCGCCCGTAGCGGATGTTCTCCATCGCGTCGGCGGCGAAGATCACGGTGTCCTGGGGCACGATGCCGATCGACTCGCGCAGCGTGTGCAGGCCGAGCGCGCGGATCTCGACGCCGTCGAGCGCGATCGAGCCCTCCTGCGGATCGTAGAACCGCAGCAGCAGCTGGAATAGCGTCGTCTTGCCTGCGCCCGAAGGTCCCACCACGGCGACGGTCTCGCCCGGCTGCACCGAGAGCGTGAGACGCGAGAGCGACGGCGATTGCGGCCGCGACGGATAGCGGAAGGTCACGTCGGAGATCGCGAGCGCCGCACCGCTCTTCGTCCGCGGCGGAAGCGCCACCGGATGCTCGGGCGATTGGATCGGCGAGCGCTCTTCCATGAGCTCCATCAACCGCTCGGTCGCGCCGGCCGCGCGTTGCGCTTCGCCCAGCACTTCCGCGAGGGCCCCCACCGCGCCCGCGACGAGCACCGAGTAGAGGATGAATTGCCCGAGCTCGCCGCCGGTCATCGTGCCCTGGATCACCGCGTGCGCGCCCAGCCATAGCACGAAGACGATCGCGCCGAACACCAGCAGGATCGCGATGAGCGTGAGGAGGGAGCGAGCGCGGATGCGGCGGATGGCGGTGCGAAACGCGCGCTCGACCGAGCCCTGGAAGCGCGCAGCCTCGATGTCCTCGTGGGTGAACGCCTGCACCGTCGTCATCGCGTTCAGGATCTCCCCCGCCATGGCGGAGGAGTCGGCGATTCGGTCCTGGGAATCCCGCGAGAGCCGGCGCACGCGCCGGCCGAACATGATGATCGGGAGCACCACCGCCAGCAGCAATACGATGATGATCGACGAGAGCTTCGGGCTCGTGACGAACATCATCGCGAGCCCGCCGATGAAGAGAAGCGCGTTGCGCAGCGCCATCGAGATGCTGGTGCCGACCACGGCCTGGATGAGCGTCGTGTCGGTGGTCAGGCGCGAGAGCACTTCGCCGCTGCGGGTGATCTCGAAGAACTGCGGGCTTTGCGTGACGACGTGCTTGTACACGGCGTTGCGAATGTCGGCGGTCACGCGCTCGCCCAGCCAGCTCACCGCGTAGAAGCGCGCGGCGGTCGCGACGGCCAGCACGCTCGCCACGCCGAAGAGCGCGAGGAAGTAGAGATCGACGTGCTCGGCGCTCTTGGAGCCCGCGGCGCCGAAGCCCAGGTCGATCATCTGCTTGAAGGCATACGGAATCGCGAGGGTCGCGCTCGCGGCGACCACCAGCGCGATTCCCGCCATCAGGAATTGGCGCTTGTACGGGGCGAGGAAGGGAACGAGGCCCCTGAGGGTCGAGAGACTGCTCTTCTTCGGGACCTCGGGCGTGCTCGTCGGCTCGGACATGCCCCGATTGTGAGGGTTTGTCCGAGCCGGTGCGAGCGCTAACGTGCGGTCACGTACCTATCGGCCGTAGGTCGCCGTGAAAGTCGCCTTGCCGATGAGCGCCGTGCCGATGCCCTTGTTGAGGGCGAAGCTGAAGAGTCCCGCGGTGCCCGAGCGGGGAATTCCGGCCGCGACGTCCACATGGTCCACCGACAGCGCGTACAGCGTGAAGTTGTAGCGATGGGGCGGATCGCCCGCCGGCGGGCACGGGCCGCCATAGAGTCCGTTGCCGCCGGTAGCGCCGGTGTCGAAGAAATCGGTGTTGCCGCCGTAAGAGCCCGCGGGCAGCGTCGAGGCGTTGTTGGCCGCGCCTTGCGCGAGGCTCGTCACGCCCGGGGGAATGTCGTAGAGCCCCCAATGCCAGAAGCCGGCGCCCGTGGGCGCGTCGGGGTCGTGCACCTGCAGCGCGAAGGACTTCGTTCCCGCGGGCACATTGCTCCATACGAGGGCGGGCGAGACGTTCTGTCCGGTGCAACCGAAGCCGTTCAGGATGAACTTCGTGGTAAACGAGTTGCCCGTGAGGTCGGGGCTCGATAGCGTGAAGACCGGCGTCGTCGGGGGACTCTGCGCCAGCGCGGTGTTATTGCAGCCGGACAGAGAGGATGCCGCGGCGGCGAGCGCCACGGCGGCGGCCAGCAGTTCCTTGTTCATGTCGTGTCCTCCAGGGTTGGGTTCGAACGGGGGATTCCGTCCATATCCTATCCCTTGGCGGCCTCATTCCATACCGAGGGCCGGCGGCATAATGCGGCTCATGAGGAGCGCGCTTGCCGGCAAGCCGGCGCCGATGTCGCTGCGAGTCGACGTGCCGAAGCTGCTCGCGGCCTACGTGGACCTGCGGCCGGATCCCGCGGTCGCGGCGCAACGCGTCGCCTTCGGCACCTCCGGGCATCGCGGCAGCTCGTTCGATCGCAGCTTCAACGAGTGGCACGTGCTGGCGATCAGCCAGGCCCTTTGCGAGTATCGCGGGACGAAGGGCATCGACGGCCCGCTGTACCTTGGACTGGATACCCATGCCCTGTCGCGGCCGGCGTTCGAGAGCGCGCTGGAGGTGCTCGCCGCCAACGGCGTGGAGACGATGATCGCCCCGGACGGCGAATTCACGCCGACGCCGGCGATCTCGCACGCGATACTCGTCTACAACCGGGGCCGCGCCGCGGGGCTGGCCGACGGCATCGTCATCACGCCGTCGCACAATCCGCCCGCGGACGGAGGCTTCAAGTACAACCCCCCGCACGGCGGCCCCGCCGACACCGACGTCACCGGCTGGATCCAGGAGCGCGCCAACGCGCTCCTCGAGGGCGGGCTCGCGAAGGTCCGGCGCATGCCGTTCGCGCAGGCGCGCGGCGCCTCGAGCACGCACACGCACGATTTCCTGGGCGCGTACGTGGCCGATCTCGGCGCCATGGTCGACTTCGACGCGATTCGCAGCGCCGGCATCCACATGGGCGTCGATCCGCTGGGCGGGGCCGGCGTGCACTACTGGGCGCCGATCGCGGAGCGCTACGGCATCGACCTCACGGTGGTCAGCGAGGAAATCGATCCGACTTTCGGCTTCATGACCGTGGATTGGGACGGCAGGATTCGCATGGACCCCTCATCGTCGTTTGCGATGCAGCGGCTGATCGGCCTGAAGGATCGCTACGACGTGGCGTTCGCCTGCGACACCGACCACGATCGCCACGGCATCGTGACCCGCGGCGCGGGACTCCTCGCGCCGAATCATTACCTCTCGGTTCTTTCCGACTACCTGTTCCGCAACCGGCCGCAGTGGAGCGCAGCCGCCGCGATCGGCAAGACCGTGGTGAGCACCACGTTGATCGATCGCGTCGCGCGGCGCCTGGGGCGCGGCCTCTTCGAAGTGCCCGTCGGCTTCAAGTGGTTCGTCGGCGGCCTCCTCGACGGCACGCTCGGTTTCGCCGGCGAGGAGAGCGCCGGCGCCACGTTCCTGCGAAGGGACGGGAGCGTGTGGACCACGGACAAGGACGGCATCGCGGCCGCGCTGCTGTCGGCGGAGATCACCGCGCGCTCCGGCCGCGATCCCGGCGAGCTCTACCGCGAGCTCACGCGCGAGCTGGGCGAGCCCGTCGCCGATCGCGTCGAAGCGCCCGCGACCGCCGCGCAGAAGGCCGCCCTCGCGAAACTTTCTCCGCGACAGGTGACCGGCACCGAGCTCGCGGGAGAGAAGATCGAAAGCGTGCTCGATCGCGCGCCGGGCAACGGCGCGCCGATCGGCGGCATCAAGGTGATCGCCGAAGGCGGCTGGTTCGCCGCGCGTCCCTCGGGAACCGAGGACATCTACAAGATCTACGCGGAGAGCTTTCGCGGGGAAGAGCATCTGCGCGCCATCCTGCGCGAGGCTCAGGGCATCGTCGATGCCGCGCTCGCCCCCGCGGGTTCAGACGCTTGAATCGGATGGCGCACCACGATCACGACCCGGTGCTGCGCATGATCGTCGACTAGTGGCACCGAGGCGTCGGGTTGCGCAACTCCATTCAACGTCACTGCGGTGGCGCCGATCCCGTCCGCTTGCTGGATGACGATCTCGTACATCGTCGAGCCATATCGGTAGTGGATCGTGAAGGCCGCCCAGTCCTCCGGCAGGCACGGCGTGAAGCGCAACCGGCCCTTCTCCAGGGCGAGACCCAGCAAGGACTCGACGATGAGCCGGTACATCCACCCGGCCGAGCCCGTATACCACGTCCATCCGCCGCGGCCGGTATGCGGCGCCAGCGCATAGACGTCCGCGGCCATCACGTACGGCTCCGCCTTGTAGGTCGCGACGCTTGCCGCGTTTCGCGAGAGGTTCACGGGATTCATCATCATCGTGAGCTCCCATGCGCGCTCGGAGTCGCCCAGGGCGGCGAACGCCATCGCCGCCCAGATCGCGGCATGGGTGTACTGGCCGCCGTTCTCCCGCACGCCCGGGACGTAGCCGCGAATGTAGCCGGGATCGAGATTCGACTTGTCGAAGGGTGGATCCAGGAGCTGGATCAACGCGTCGCCGCCGCGCACCAGGCGATCGTCGACGGCTTTCATGGCCAGCCGCGCGCGCGCGCCATCGCCCACTCCGGAGAGCACCGACCAGCTTTGCGAGATGGAATCGATGCGGCACTCGACGTTGCTCGCGGAACCCAGCGGCGTGCCGTCGTCGAAATACGCGCGCCGGTACCACGCTCCGTCCCATCCGTGCCGCTCGAGATTCTGGCCCAGCTTCACCACTTCCGCATCGCAGCGAGCGGCGAACACCAAGTCGTTCTTGAGCCGCGCGACCTCGGCGAACTCCTTCAGCACGGCGCAGAGGAAGAATCCCAGCCATACGCTCTCGCCGGCGCCCTTGATCCCCACGAGATTCATGCCGTCGTTCCAGTCGCCGGAGCCCATCAAGGGCAGCCCGTGCGCGCCGAAGCGAAGCCCGTGCTCGATGGCGCGCGCGCAATGCTGGTACAGGCTCGCCGATTCCGCGGAACGCGTCGGGAGGTCGTAGTAGGAGTCGTCCCCGGCGCCCACGAGGCGGCCCTCGAGAAAGGCAATCGGCTCGTCGAGCACCCCCGTGTCTCCGGTTGCCCTCACGTAGCGCGCGGCAGCCAGCGGCAGCCAGAGATAGTCGTCGGAGCAGCGCGAGCGAATTCCGCGGCCCGACGGCGGGTGCCACCAATGCTGCACGTCGCCCTCGACGAACTGGCGGCCGGCGCAGCGCAGCAGGTGCTCGCGCAGCAGCGGCGGCTCGGTGTGGACGAGCGCCATGGCGTCCTGCAACTGGTCGCGAAAGCCGAACGCTCCCCCCGACTGGTAGAAGCCGCTGCGCCCCCAAAGCCGGCACGCGACCGTTTGATAGACGAGCCAGCCGTTGGCGAGCACGTTGAGCGCGGCGTCGGGCGTCTCGACCTGCACGGCGCCCAGCGTGCGCTTCCAGTGCGAGCGCACCGCCTCCAGCGCTCCGCGCGCGGCGGCCGACCCGCGGAAGCGCTGCAGGAGATTCGTGGCGTCGGCGGCGTTGCGCCCCGCGCCGAGCCTGAAGACGATCTCGCGCTCCTCGCCCTCGGCGAGCTCGAGCGCGACCTGGATGGCGGCACAGGGATCGAGCGCGGCGCCGACCCTGCCGGAAAGTCGCGAGCGCGCCATCGCCGCGGGGTTGCGCGGGTTCGCGTTGCGCCCGAGGAACTCGTTGCGGTCGGCGCTCACGCTGCGCGCCGCGCCGTCCGTGTCGAAGAACGCGACGCGGTCGCGGAATTCCGTGTTGTACGGGTTGCGCGCGAGGATGGCGCCGCCCTTCGCCTCGATCTCGGTGGTGACGTGGGGCGCCGTCTTCGGGCGCAGGTCCCCGAGCACCCATTCCACGAATCCCGTCGCCGAGAGCCGCCGCGGCCTGTCCGATGCGTTACGCACCTTCAACACGCAGAACTTCACCGGGGCATCGATCGCCACGTAGACCCACAACTCGGAGCAGATCCCGTCCTCGCAATGCTCGAAGACGCTGTAGCCGAATCCGTGGCGCGCGACATAGGCGCCGGCGCCGCGAGCCGGCAGCGCGGTGGGCGACCAGAAATGCCCGGACTCCTCGTCGCGCAGGAACAGCGCCTCGCCGCTCGCGTCGCC
>JADGRS010000211.1 GCA_017880705.1 Burkholderiales bacterium | reverse complement strand
ATCGACTTCGTGCAGGAGCATCGCGCGAGCCGCGCGGCGGAGGCGCTCCTGCATCGCGTGCAGGTTCGCGCGACGGTGCTGCGCGACGGCGCATCCGTCTCCCTGCCCGTGGCGCGCCTGGTGCCGGGAGATGCCGTGCTCCTCTCGCCGGGCTGCGTGGTCCCCGCCGACGGTTGCCTGGTCGAGGCGAACGGGCTGCACGTGAACGAGGCGATCCTCACCGGGGAGCCCTTCCCGTGCGAGAAGCGCCCGCAGGAAGGTCAGGGCGCCGTGGCGGACCTCTTCATGGGCAGCTCGGTGGTGAGCGGCACCGGCGCCATGGTCGTGACCAACACCGGCGCCGCGACCGAGGTCGGCAAGATCGTGCGCGCGCTCGGCGCGCCGCCTCCGCCCACCAGCTTCGAGCGGGGCACGCGCGACTTCGGAATGCTCATCATGCGGCTCACCGCCTTCATGGTGCTCTTCGTGATCCTGGTGAACGCCGTGGCGGGGCGCCCGCTCCTCGAGTCGCTGCTCTTCGCGATCGCGCTCGCCGTGGGGCTCACGCCGGAGCTCCTGCCGATGATCGTGACCGTGACGCTCGCGCGCGGCGCCCAGCGCCTCGCCGGCGAGCACGTGATCGTGAAGCGCCTCGCGTCGATCGAGGGCCTGGGCAGCATGGACGTGCTGTGCACGGACAAGACCGGCACCCTTACGAGAGCGAAGATCCGCCTCGAGCGCCACGTCGGCATCGATGGAGCCGAGAGCGCGCGAGTCCTGGAGCACGCGGTCCTCAACAGCGCCTTCAGCGGCGGCATCCACACCGGCCTCGACGAGGCGATTCTCGCGAACCCGCCCGATGTGTCGCGGTGGAAGAAGCTCGCGGAGATTCCCTTCGATTTCGAGCGCCGCCGCGTCGCGGTGCTCCTCGACGACGGGACGCAGCGCCTCGTCGTCGTGAAGGGCGCGGCCGACGGCCTTCTCGAGTTGTGCCCGCGCTACGAGACTTCGACCGGCGAGCCGCGCGAGTGGGACGAGCCCGCGCGCGCCGCGGCGGCCCGCACGCTCGCCGACCTGGAGCGCGGGGGCCTGCGCGTGATCGGCGTCGCCAGCCGGCGCCTCGAGCGCACGGGGTCGCAAGCGCTCGACGAGGAGGGGCTGGTGTTCTCGGGCTTCGCCGCGTTCGCCGACCCGCCCAAACCCGGCGCGGGGGCGGCGCTGAAGGCGCTTGCGGCGAGCGGCGTCCACGTGAAGATCCTCACGGGCGACAGCGAGGTCGTGACGCGCCACGTCTGCGACGCGCTCGCGATCGAGGTGCGCGGCGTGCTCACCGGCACCGAGATCGAGCGCCTCGACGATCCGGCGCTCGCGGCGCGCGTCGAGGACACGACGCTCTTCTGCCGCGTGAACCCGGCGCAGAAGAACCGCATCGTGCAGATGCTGCGCCGCCGCGGCCACGTGGTGGGATTCCTCGGCGACGGCATCAACGACGCGCCGGCGCTGCATTCCGCGGACGTGGGACTGTCGGTGGACAACGCCGTGGACGTCGCGAGGGAAGCCGCCGACATGATCCTCCTGCGCCGCGACCTGGGAGTGGTCCATCGCGGCGTGCTCGAGGGGCGGCGCACCTTCGCCAACATCCGCAAGTACATCCTCATGGGGACGAGCTCGAACTTCGGGAACATGTTCAGCATGGCGGGCGCGGCGCTCTTCCTGCCGTTCCTGCCGATGCTGCCCACGCAGATCCTGCTGAACAACTTCCTCTACGACGTCTCCGAGATCCCGATCCCGCTCGACAACGCCGATCCCGCGGACACCGCCACGCCGCAGAAGTGGGACATGCCGCTCATCCGCGGATTCATGTGGACGCTGGGCCCGGTGAGCTCGCTGTTCGACTTCCTCACGTTCTACGTGCTGATCAAGCTCTTCGACGCGCACGAAGGGCTGTTTCACACGGGGTGGTTCATCGAGTCGCTCGCCACGCAGGTGCTCGTGATCTTCGTGATCCGCACGCGCTCGAGCCCCTTCGCGAGCCGCCCGAGCCTCACGCTCGCCGCGACGTCGATCGCTGTGCTGGCGGCGGCGATCGCGCTGCCGTTCACGCCGCTTGCCGCGCCCCTGGGCTTCGTGGCGCCCCCGCCCCTCTTCTTCGCGGTCCTCGCGGGCCTCGTGGCGGCCTATCTCGTGCTCGCGGAATCGGCCAAGCGGCTCTTCTACCGCCACCGCGCGCGCGTTTGATCGCCATCAAGGCTTCGCCGCACCCCGGGAATACGCTGGTCGTGCCCGGTCATCCTTTACCGGGTAACGTCAAACAAGGAGCGAAACATGTCGAACATCATTCGTAACGATGCCGTGCGGGATCTCGCGCGCGCGTTCGAGCCGTTCCGTGAATTCGAGAGCGCCTTCGGGTGGCCGAAGCTGCGCCACTGGCTCGAGGAGCTTCCCAACGAGCCCGCCATCAAGCTGGACGTGAGCGAGGACGAGAAGGCCTATCACGTGAAAGCCGAGCTCCCCGGCGTGAAGAAGGAAGATATCGCGGTCGACATCGACGGCAACCAGGTCTCCCTCACCGCCGAGACGCGGCGCGAGACCGAGCAGAAGAAGGGCGAGACCGTCGTGCACAGCGAGCGCTTCTACGGCAAGCAGTTCCGCACCTTTACGCTGCGCCAGGACATCGATCGCAAGGCCGCGGTCGCGAAGTTCGCCGACGGCGTGCTCGAGCTGACGCTGCCCAAGAACGGCGGATCGTCCGCCCAGCGGATCTCGATCCAGTAGCGTGGATCAGACGACGGCACTGCGGGCAGGCATGGCGCTCCTCACGACCTTCGCGGTCGCGGGGTGCGCCACGCTCCTTCCCACCGAGGAGGTGAAGGTGAGCGGCCCGTGGCAGAGCTTCGAGGAGGCCAAGGCCGCGATCGAGCGCATCGAACCCAACCGCACGTCCACGGCCGATTTGCGCGCCTCGGGCATCGATCCCGAGGGTCCCAACGTCCAGCTGTTGTCGTACTCGGACATCCTGCTGCGCTTTCCCATGGGCGTGAGCGCCGCGCAGGGGCCCATGAACAGCGGCCTGCACGAATGCCTCGCGGCCGGCAAGTCATGCACCGGCTACGCCATCGGCGTGCGCGAACTGCAGCACGACCGCACCGGATCGTTCTGGCAGGACGCCCTGGGCTTCAAGCGGGTGGTCGTCACCACCGGCTGGCAATTCAACGCGCTCATCCTCCTGGTGGGCGATCGCGTCGTGTATACGCTCTACAGCGGCCAGCCCCAGGTTCGCGAGCACGAAGTGAGCCGCCATCCCCTGGGACCGATACAGAACATCGGCGACGCGGTATCCGTCGGGAATCTCACCCGCTAGGCGCGCCGCCAGCTCTCGATGTTGCGCTCCGCGCCGAGCGCCTGCACGATGTCCCCCAGCGCGGTGCCCACGTGCTCCACGAGGTCGTCGAGGGACACGATCCCCACGAGCGAGCCGGATTCGTCCACTACCGGCAGCCTGCGAATGCCGCGATCGCGCATCGTCTTGAGGGACCACAGCGCGTCCTCGTCCTTGCGTGCCGTCGCGGGCGAGGCCGACATGATGTCCCCCGCGGTGACGGTTCGCGCGTCCAGGCCAGGCGCGATCACCTCGACCACGAGGTCGCGGTCGGTGACGATGCCGACGGGGCGCTTCGCATCCGCGTCCTCGACGATGACGACGCTTCCCACGTGGTTCTTGCGCATCAGCTGCGCGACGTCGTTCAGGGGCGTCGAGCGCCTGGCGACGATCACGACACGCTTGCAGATGTCTCCGGTCTTCATGGCGGCCCTCCTGGCGAATGAAGATTCATTGTCGCCGGGAGATGCGAAGGGTCCCTTGCGCTGGCGCAAGGCGGCGCGAGCCTGCCTCAGTAGTGCAGGCTGATGGTCAGGTCGAGGTTGCGGCCGTCGTACGGAAAGCTCGCGGTGGAGAACGACGGCGCGCCGAACCAGGCCTTGGCGTCGTTCGAGAATCCGTAGCCTTCCAGCGGGACCCCGAGGAGGCCCGTATCGAGCTTGCCGTTCATGTTTTCGTCGTGAACCACCGCCAGCGCGTAGGTTCCCGGCGGAATGTCCTCGAAATCGCAGCGCGCCCGCGTGTCCCGGATCTTGATCACCATGACATTGGTCGCGTAGTGCAGGAACTCGATCGGAAAGCCCGTCGGCGATTCGAAAAGCGCGCAAGCCACGGTTCCGGTGCTGTTGCGGATGTCCAGGATCTTCACGTGGATTCCGGGGCACGGGGATTGAGCGAGCGCGGTGGCCGCGAGATTGGCTCCCACGAAAAGCGCGATCGCCATCGTGCGCCGGACATTCATGCCCGCCGCCATCCGGGCAGCAGCCGCTCGTATTCCCGCTTGACGGCCCCATAGCATTCGCATGCCCGTGCCTCGAGCCGAGGGCGATCGAGCACCGCGATGCGGCCGCGCTTGTACTCGATGAGCCCCGCCCTTTGCAGCCTTCCGGCAGCCTGCGTGACGCCTTCGCGGCGCACTCCCAGCATTTCGGCGATCAACTCCTGCGTCATCGCCAGCTCGTTCGAGGGCGATCGATCCAGGCTCGACAGGATCCAGCGGCACACTTGCTGTTCCAGCGAATGGTGCCGGTTGCACGCCGCGATCTGCCCGGTTTGCGCCATCAACGCCTGCGTATAGCGCAGCAGCAGGTGCGGCAGGCGTCCGCCGCGGTCCATTTCGACCCTCAGCAGGTCCGCTCGCAGCCGGTACGCGTGGCCCGCGGCCAGCACCACCGCGGCGCTCGCGGCGCTCTCGCCCCCGAGGAACGAAGCGATGCCGATCACACCTTCACTGCCGGTGACGGAGAACTCCGTGCGCGCGCCGTCGAGCATCACCTGGAACCGTGAAACGATCCCGTCGACGAGGAAATAGAGGTGGCGTTGCCGTGCGCCCGGACCGTGAACGGTCCAGCCTCGCGGCATCGAAACGAGCTCGAGGCGGGGGAGCAGGCGCAAGTAATCTTCCCTTGGCAGCGCCGCGAGAATTCGATTCTGTCTTGGCGTATGCGGCGCCGGCGCGGCGCGGATTGCTTCTTCGCCCGCCGAGGAAGGGATGGCATGCGGATAATCCGGCGTCTGTGCCAGCGCTTGCGTTTCCCGCAACAAGGAACGGCTCCTTCCGTGGATTTGCACCCCGAATGTAACCGCACCAATCGGCGCGACTGTTGATTCCAATCAACCGCATGTGCACTACCGCACACTAGAGTCAGGTATCGACACGGGCAGGGCTTGGCGAATTTCCGTCAAGGCTCGATGGCTCGCGGATCGATTCGACAAGAGGAACAACGGTCATGAAATCGTCCAACAGACTCATCGCTCTTCTCTGCGCAGTCCTGCTGGCTTCCCTGCTCGGATGCGCGACCACATCCAAGCAGGAAGGCACGGGCCAATATTTCGACGACTCCGTCATCACCACCAAGGTGAAGGCGGCGATTCTCGACGAGCCGTCGCTGAAATCGGCGGAGATCAACGTCGAGACCTTCAAGGGCACGGTCCAGCTGAGCGGCTTCGTCAGCTCGCGCGCCGCCATCGACAAGGCCGTCGAGGTCACCCGTGAAGTCAAGGGAGTGACGTCGGTCAAGAACGACATGCGCGTCAAGTAAGACAGGAAAGGAAACGAACATGCTCTATTACGCCGCAGTGTTCCTGGTCATCGCGCTGATCGCCGCGCTGTTCGGCTTTACCGGAATCGCGGTTGGCGCCGTCGGGATCGCCAAGGTCCTGTTCTTCGTCTTCGTGGTCCTGTTCGTCGTTTCGCTCGTCACGGGGTTGCTCCGCCGCGGGTGATCGCCGCGTCTCCTCCGCCCGGGCCGCGTGATCGCGGCCCGGGCGGGCACCCTTTCCGGGGTCAGCGCAACCGGTCGACGGGCATTGACTGCCCACGGTGCGCGAAGTGTCCCTTCACGAACGTGACGTGGTAGCAGTTGATGATTTCGCGCGCGGCCTCGAAGGTCTCGGCCGCTCCCCCGAGGTAGAAGAGCCACGCCCGGCGGAACTTCTCGTCGAAGCGCGCCGGGTCGAGCGCGTGGATCCGCGGCCAGCTCGCCTCGAAGTTGACGAGCCACTGGTCCACGGAGCGATGGTAGTGGTATGAAAGG
>JADGRS010000012.1 GCA_017880705.1 Burkholderiales bacterium | reverse complement strand
GGAGAGCGCGCGCGTCGAGCAGCGCACCGACCTGGATCGCCTCGTGATCGACATCGAGACCAACGGCGTCATCGAGCCGGAAGAGGCGGTGCGCTATTCGGCGTCGGTCCTCGTGGACCAGCTTTCGGTGTTCGCGTCGCTGCAATCGACGAGCGAGGAGCGCGTCGAGAGCGCGCAGCCGCAGGTCGACCCGATCCTGCTGCAGCCCGTCGATGATCTCGAGCTCACCGTGCGCTCGGCCAATTGCCTCAAGGCCGAGAACATCTACTACATCGGCGACTTGATCCAGCGCACGGAGAACGAGCTTCTGAAGACGCCGAACCTCGGCCGCAAGTCGCTCAACGAGATCAAGGAAGTGCTCGCCTCGAAGGGCCTCACGCTCGGCATGAAGCTCGAGAACTGGCCGGTGGCGGGCTTGACCAAATAGTCATCCCCCCGCTTCGGCGGGGTTTCATTTCCACCCCATAACAACAACAAGGCCGCATAGGCCAAGAGACGAAAGGAAAGCACCATGCGTCACCGTCACGGGCTTCGCAAGCTCAACCGCACCAGCAGCCATCGCCTGGCGATGCTGCGCAACATGACCGTCTCGCTCCTCAAGCACGAAGCGATCAAGACGACCCTGCCGAAGGCGAAGGAGCTGCGCCGCGTGGCCGAGCCCATCATCACGCTCGGCAAGACCGCGACGCTCGCCAACAAGCGCCTGGCGTTCGACCGGCTGCGCGACCGCGACATGGTCGTGAAGCTCTTCGACGAACTCGGCCCCCGCTACAAGGCGCGCAACGGCGGGTACCTCCGCATCCTCAAGTACGGATTCCGCCAGGGCGACAACGCGCCGATGGCGCTGGTCGAGCTGCTGGACCGTCCCGAGCCGGTCGAAGAGGCGCGGGACACGGGCGACTCGAAGATCAAGAGCTAGGTAGTGATTCAACTGCCCAGCGAAGGGCCGGCCGCGCGCCGGCCTTTTTCTTGGCGGCGCCATCGCGCGTTCCTGATCCTGCTTGCGTTCGCCGTGCCGGCGACGATCGCGTTCTCGTGGCAGGAGGTGATCGCATCCCTGGGCGACGACAGCGTGAGCTACCTGACCCTCGCGCGGTACCTTTCGCCGTTCTCGAGCGATCCGCTGACGGCGCCCTGGGCGAAGTTTCACAGCCATTTCCCGCCGCTCTTCCCGCTGCTGCTGGTGTTCACCGGGGGCGCGTACAACCTTCTCGCCGCACACCTGGCGGTCGCCGCGTGCGCGCTGCTGGCGCTCTTCCTCGTCTATCGATACGCGGCGCTGCGCCTCGCAGGCCCCGGCGCCGCGGTCCTGGTCGCGCTGCTTTTCCTCCTGACTCCCAGCGCGTGGGTCAGCATCCGCAGCATCCTGAGCGAGCCGCTCTATCTCAGCCTCACGCTCGCGGCGATCATCTACCACGACCGGCGCGTCGATGAGGACGGCGTGAAGGGCGAGTTCATTGTCTTCGGCTTGCTGATGGCGGCGGCGTATCTCACGCGAGTCGCCGGAATCGCACTGATCGTCGCCTACGCGGCGCACGTTGCGGTGCGCGCGATCGGCGGGCGCAAGCTGCCGTCGCCGTGGACGCTCGTTCCGGTGATCCTGCCCCTCGCGCTGGCGGGGGTGTGGCTCGTGCTTCGTCCCCAACCGGAAGTGGACAACTACCGGCTCACCTTGGGTGGCATTCTCGAGCACTGGTTGAGCGATCCCACGGTCGCCGCGACCTCCGTGGAGTCGCTCTTCGGCGGCTGGATGGCGTCGTTCACCGGCGATTCCGGGGTCGGCTCGTCGATGCGATTGCTGTTCGGCGCGGTCGGAATCATGGGCGTTGCCGGAGCGCTCCTCGGCGCGCGGCGCAACCGCCTCGATTCCTGGTATGTCCTCGCCAGCCTCGCGATGCTTTTCCTGTGGGTCTTTCCCGAGGACAACACGAGGAGGCTGCTCTATCCGTTGCTCGCGCTTCTGCTCGTGCACGCCGCGGAGGCGTTCGCAAGCGCGTGTGCGTACCTGCAAAAGTCATGGCTCCAGCGGCCCGCGCTCTTCGCCGGCTGGGCCTTCGTCGCGATGATGACGGTGCCGGCCACGCTCCTGGTGGGCGAGAAGGCGCTCGATCGCGAGCCGCTCATCCCGGGATTCGCGTACAGCGCCTCGAGCATGACGGAGTACTACACGAGGGTCAATGTCGCGCAGGCGCGCGCCCTCGCGCGGCGGCACGCTACGGTGCTGGCCGGCCTGGGATCGCTCGATCGCCAGACGCCTCCGGGGTCCCGCGTCATGTGGATTCGCCCCGAGTATGTCGCGTTGCTGGGCCGCCGGCCCGGGTCCGCGTGGTATTACGGATGGGATCGGCTCGCTCTCGCGCGCGAGATCGTCAGGACCGGCACCGGCTACCTCGTCGCCGCGCGGCTATTCAAGTCCGACCTCGCGGGCCAGGACGGCGACGCGTTCGCAGCGCTCGCCGTGAGCCCCGCTCCCTATCTGCGCCCGGTGATGGTCATCGCGACCGACGACGCCCCCCAGGAATTCGTCCTGCTCGAGGTCGACCGCGCGGCGCTCGACCTGTACCTCCAGAAGGGCTCCTGAAGCGCGCCCCTTACGCGTGAGTGGCGCCGAAGATGAGCACGCGCCGCGCGAAGTAGTTCCAGAAGAACACGACGCCCGTCGCGACGAGCTTCGAGAGCAGCAGCCCGAAGCGCGCGATCTCCACGCCGAACCACAGCACCGACGCATTGACGGCGAGTCCCATCCCGCTCACCGCGAACACGAGGGCGACCTCCCACCGCCGCGTGAAGCGCCGGCCGCTCACGAACACGAAGCGAACGCTCAGGAAGTAATTCAGGAGCGTGGCGATGAGGAAGGTCGCGGCGGCCACGCGCAGGTACTGCAGGCCCAGCCCCTTCGCGAACAGCATGAACAGCCCGATGTCGACGCAGGCGCAGATGCCGCCCACGACGAAATAGCGCGCGAAGGCGCGCCGCTCAGCGGAAAAGGTTGTACTTGAGAATGCAGTAAATCGCACGCAGCCCGTCCTTGTAGCCGATCTTCTTGCCTTCCGCGTACGTGCGGCCGTAGTACGAGATGCCGACCTCGTAGATGCGGCAGCCCATCCGCGCGACCTTCGCCGTGATCTCGGGCTCGAAGCCGAAACGGTTCTCCTCGATCGGGATCGCCTGGATGATCTCGCGGCGGAAGACCTTGTAGCAGGTCTCCATGTCCGTGAGGTTGAGGTTGGTGCACATGTTCGAGAGGAGCGTGAGCAGGCCGTTGCCCATGCGATGCCAGAAATAAAGCACGCGGTGCGGCTCGGCGCCCATGAAGCGGGAGCCGAACACGACGTCGGCGCGATTCTCGGCGATCGGCGCCACGAGCCGCGGGTATTGCGAAGGATCGTATTCGAGGTCCGCGTCCTGGATGATCACGACGTCGCCGGTCGCGAGGCGGATGCCGCTCCTCAGGGCCGCTCCCTTGCCCTGGTTCACCTCGTGCAGCTCGACGCGGTCGATGCGCCCGGCGAGGGCGCCGCGCAGCTTGTCGCGTGTGCCGTCGGTGGAGGCGTCGTCGACCACGATGATCTCGATGTCGGGCCACGGTGCGCGACGCACCGCCTCGATGATCGCTTCGATCGTGTTGGTTTCGTTGTAGCAGGGGATGATGACGGAGAGCTTCATGGGCGGCTCATGGTAGACGATGCGGGCGATTCCTGCCGGGCATTCGCCAACCGCCCGGCGTCGACCTTGAGAAGAACCGATTCGAGCTGGCCGCGAGCGTCCACGCGCTGCCAGACCCCGTCGGCGAAGGGCAGCGCCGCCGCGATCCCGTCGAGCGGGTTGCCGAGCCGCCCCGCGCTGTCGCGCGGATGCACCGCCGCGAAGTAGATGTAGTCGGGCTTCGCCGCGCGCATCTGCGCCGCCATCGCCGGGACATCGCGCCTCGCGAGCGCGACGCCGCGGCGTCGCGCGAGGAGCGCCACGTAGTCGGGCGCATACCACATCACTCGCGCGCCGTCGGGCGTCGTCCGCCGCACCTGCTCGAGGTCCGCGAAGATCGCGATCTGCTGCCGGGCGTTCTCCTCCGCGCCGCGGCGATCCGGGATGCGATAGAACTCCGCGATGTCGCCCACGCGGTAGCCCGGCACGACGGCTTCCCCGCCGGTCGCGGCTCGCCCCGCGATGTAGAAGACGACCGCGGGCACGGCGAGCGCGAGCGGCAGTATCGCCGCGTACGGCGCCATGCGGCGCGCGCGCTCTTCGCCCGCGAAGCGCGCCGCGACGCGTTCCCACAGCCATAGCGCGTGCACGAGAAGGAGGGGAACGAGCGGCAGGGCGAGGCGATACATCTGGCCGGGAAACGGCCATGCGACGAGGATCGCGACGAAGGCGAGCACGTACAGGCCGTCGGCTTCGCCCTTGCAGGCGCGCGCGATCGATCCCGTGGCGCCGCTCAATCCGACGAAAGATGCCGCGATGAATGCCGGGCGCCACGGCTCGCCCCAGTAGATGAGGAGCGCGTTGTACCACGCGTCGGCGAGCGACGAGGCGTTGAAGCCCATGATCGAGAGCGCCCATGCCGGGCCGTGCTCCGCCGCGCCCTGGGCCATGCCCGCGCTGAAGGCGATGTAGGCGTCTTCGCCGCCTTTCGGCCGGACGAGGTACCACAGGCCCGCGAGCACGAGAGGCGGCAGGACGGCCCACGGCAGCAGGCGCGTGCGCGCGCCGATCCTCCTCGACGAGACGATCCCGGCGACGGCGACGGCGCCGACAAGCGCGATTCCGATCGTGCGCGTGAGGAGCGCCGCCGAGAGGATCAGCCCGAGGATCAGGTGATCGCGGCGCGACGCCGACTCGACTCGCAGCCGGTGCTGCCACACGAGGGCGGCGAGCGCGAGCGCCATGAACGGGAACTCGCTCAGGATCCCCTTCATGTTGAGCCATGTGCCCGGGAGCCACGCATACGCGAGCGCCGCCGCGAATCCGAGCCGCACCGATCCCGTCACGTTGCGCGCATGGATTCCCAGCAGGAATACGCTCGCGGCGAACGAGGCCGCGACCCACGCATGGGCGATGCGCCAATCCGACGCTCCGCCGCCGAGAGCGAGGAGCATCGGGAAGAGCGGCGGATATTTCTGTGCCGGCCACGCGGCCGCGACCGCGTCGCTCGCGGTGGACCAGGGCGAGAACGCCTGCGCCATGATGAGGTAGCTCACGCTGTCGTCGTAGATCGACGCGAGGCCCGGCTGCCACGCGAACGCCACGGCGAATGCGCCGGCGACGAGGGCCAGGGCTCCGAGCGCGAGGTGCGCGCGCCTCATCGAACCAGGATGATGCGGTAGTCGTTGACGTTGGTGCGCGTGGGGCCCGTCACCACCAGGTCGCCGAGGGCCGCGAAGAATCCGTAGCCGTCGTTCCGCGCGAGCATCTTCTTCGGGGCGAGCCCGAGCGCCGCCGCGCGCTGCAGCGCGTCGGGCGTGAGGACGGCCCCCGCGTTGTCTTCGCTCCCGTCGATGCCGTCCGTGTCGCATGCGAGAGCCCAGGCGTCGCCGCGGCCTTCGAGCGCGATCGCGAGCGAAAGGAGGAACTCCGTGCAGCGTCCCCCGCGTCCCTTGCCCCGAAGCGTCACGGTCGTCTCTCCGCCCGAGATGAGCGCGACCGGCGGTGCGAAGGGCTGCGAATGCTCGCGGATCTCGCGCGCGAGCGCGGCATACACCCTGGCTACCTCCGCGGCTTCGCCGGTCACGCTGTCGCCGAGCACGGCCGGCGTCACTCCGTGGCGCTTCACGAAATCCGCCGCCGCCACGAGGCTCGCGTGCGCCGTCGCGATGACGCGATTGTCGACGCGGGCGAAAGCCGCGTCGCCGGGCTTCGGAGTCTCCGCGACCTCGCCCGCGGCGCCGCGCGCGAGGTGCGCGGCGATCGAACGCGGCGCCACCACGGCGAAGCGCTCGAGGATCTCCAGGGCATCGCGATAGGTCGTGGGATCGGCGACCGTGGGCCCTGAAGCGACGTGGGTTGGATCGTCGCCGGTCACGTCCGAGATCACCAGCGCGAGCACGCGCGCGCGCGTCGCCGCCGCCAGGCGCCCGCCCTGGATGAGCGACAGGTGCTTGCGCACCGTGTTCATGTCCTGGATCGGCGCGCCGCTCGCGAGCAGGCCGCGAGTCACCGCCTTCAGGTCCGCCATCGCGACGCCGTCGACCGGCAAGGCGAGAAGCGACGAACCCCCGCCGGAAACGAGCACGAGCAGCAGGTCGTCCTCGCCGAGCCCGCGCGCGAGCGAAAGGATCTCGCGCGCCGCGCTCTCGCCCTTTTCGTCGGGAACCGGATGGCCCGCCTCGACGACGCGGATGCGCTGCAACGGCAGCCCGTGCCCATAGCGCGTGATCACGATGCCTTCGAGGGGGCTTGCGGCGCCCCAGTGGCGCTCCACCGCGAGCGCCATGGAGGCGGCAGCCTTGCCCGCGCCGACCACCAGGGTGCGGCCGCGAGGGGGCGCGGGAAGATGCGCGGGAACGATCTTGAGGGGATCGGCCGCGGCGAGGGCGGCGTGGAAGCTGCCCGAAAGCAGGTCGCGGGGATCCATGCCGCGATATTAGCTACAATCCGCTATCCGCGATGCAACGCGCGTCAGACGAGGCACGTCGGCACTCAGGGAGACACTCGATGACGAAGTCGTTGGCCGCGACGCCCGCACGTCTCGGGCCGCCGCCCTTCTGGCAGCAGCTTCCACAGGTCTTCAAGTACCCCGCGCATGGCGACGCGCTGGTGAAGATCTTCGCGTACGCGATCGCGGCGTACGTCGCGCGGCGTTGGCTTCCTTTCGGACCGATACTCGCCGGCCTCTGCTGGCTCGCGTTCTTCGCCTATTGCTTCGGCATCCTCGAGCGCACCGCTCGCGGCCACCTGGTCGCCGCCGAGGTCTTCGTGAACGATCGCACCGACAAGGATCGCCGGCCGATCCTGCAGGTGGTGATCCTCATCGTCTTCATCATGCTCGTGGGCCTCGCGGCGGCTTTCCTGGGGAAGGTCGCGGGACAGGTGACGCTCTTCCTGGTAACGCTCGTCATCCCCGCCTCGATCATGGTGCTCGCGCTCGAAGAGCGGCTCGGATCGGCGCTGAATCCGATGCGACTCCTCGCGACCATCTCCGGCATCGGCCTGCCCTACCTCGCGCTGTGCGCTTTCCTCTTCCTGCTGCTGCAAAGCTCGACGTACCTCGTCCAGGGGCTCGACAAGTTCCTGCCGGACTGGGTCTCCGGGATCCTCGCCGGCGCGGTGTCGATGTACTTCATGGTGTCGATGTACTACCTCATGGGATACGTGCTCTACCAGAACCACGAGGAGCTCGGCGTCGACGTGCAGGTCGACACGGCGATGGCGCATCACAACCTGCAGAGGGCCGGCGGCGGCGGCAAGGTCGTGGCCGACGTCCTCGGGCCCGAGACGCGCAGTCTCGTCGCCGACGGCAAGCTCGAGGAGGCGGCCGCGCGCATCGAGAACAACCTGCGCCGCGACTGGGACAACAACAAGCTGCACGACCAGTACCAAAAGCTGCTGTTGCTTCAGGGGGTGCCCAAGGCGATCGCGAAGCACGTGAACGAGTACGTGCCCAAGCTCATTCGCGAGAAGAAGGCGGCGCGCGCGGTAGAGGTCTACGAGGCGGCGCGCACGGTCCTGCCCGACCTCCTGATCGTGGACTCGACCATCCTGCTGCCTCTCGCGACCCAGGCCTGCGAGCTGCGCCGCGACGCCACCGCCTTCGACCTCCTCAAGGGGTTCGACAAGCGCTTCCCGGAGAGCGCCGACATTCCCGGCGTCTACATGCTCGCCGCGACGATCCTCCTCGAGAAGCGCGGCGATTACGCGATGGCGCAGAAGATCTTCCTGCACCTGGCGAAGAAGTTTCCGCAGCACCCGCTCGCCGCCGAAGCGACGCGGCTCGCGCAGGTTGCGGAAAAGATGGCCGTGGGAGCGCCCGCGGCCTAGCCGCTCACGCGGGACGCGGGGCGCGGGCGGCCCTCGCGCGGGCGCCGATGAGCGCGCGGTAGCGCTTCGCTTTCGCGACGCTTCCGTCGCCGGCGGACTTGTCGAGCGCATGGGCCAGCGCCTCCCACAGGATCGCAAGACGCGGCTCTCCCGGCGCCTGCCTGAAGAGCACGTCGGCGGCGCGCTCCGCCTCCGCCAGCTCGCCGGCGCGTGCGAACTGCAGGCCGATCGAAGCCAGCACCTGCGGTTCGAGCCGCGGAGCGGGCTTCGCGTTCGCGAAATACTCGTTGAAGATCTGCCGCTGGAAGACACGCAGCGCGGCGTCCCCTTTCGTGAGCGCGAGGATCCCGCTTGCCGCGCGGTGGTACGCCTCGCTTCCGGTGTCCGATTTGGCGATCGCGTGCCATTGCCTGAGCAGCGCCTCCTCCTGGGGAAAGCGCTGCGCGAGCCGCGCGAACACGGTGCTCGCCGCCTTGAAGTCGAGCTTCGCGACCAAGGCACGCGCTCTCTCATACTCCGCCTTGTCGAACGCCCCCTGCTCGCGTTCCTCGTGGAACTGCTCGACGCGCGCGCCCGCGAAGCGCTTCGTCACCGCGAGTCCGAGCAAGGCCCCGCCCATGAGGCCGCCCGCGTGCGCCATGTAGGCGACGCCCGAGCCCTTGTTGGTGACGTACTGGAGGATCTCCCAGCCGATCCAGATCGGCAGCACGACGAGGCCGCGCATCTGCTTGAAGCCGAAGAAGACGATCACCCAATAGAAGAAATTCACCTTGCGCAGCCCGAAGACGACGGTGAAGAGCCCCATCAGCCCCGAGATCGCTCCCGATGCGCCCACCGTGGGCAGGATGCTTGACGGATTCACGACGTAGAGCATCGCATCGCCGGCGAGTCCGCCCGCGAGATAGAGCAGCAGGTACCAGAAACCGCCCAGCGCGCTCTCGACCGCGACCCCCACGATGAAGAGGAACACCATGTTGCCGAGGAGGTGCATGAGACTGCCGTGCAGGAACATGCTGGCGAGCCAGGTGACGGGTCGCGGGTCGGCCGGCATGAAGCCGAAGCGACGGTAGGAAACCTTGCCCAGGGTCGCATCGAAGCGCGCACGGTCCTCTTTCCACTTCGCGTAGTCGGGGTTCTGCGGCGCGACGATGCGCCCGGCGCGAAGCTCGCGCATGAAGCCTTCGTCCGATTCCATGCGCCCCACGAGTTGCGCGGGATCGGCCTTGTCCACGAAGGGCGCCAGCTTGGGTTGCGTCTCGCGCAGCCGCTGCCTGAAGGCCGGCAGTTCGAGACGCGGCAGCGACGACGAGGAATAGGCTTCGAGCGCCTTCGCCTCTCGGGTGGTGTCGCCGGTCTGGTAGAAGAAGAAGACCAGGCAGTTGGCGAGGATGAGGGCGACCGTGACGGGCGGCGGCCGGCGCCAGTCGAGCCCCTCGACGATGGGGACGATCAGCAAGCGCTTAGCCCGCGGCCATCCGGCGGCGCGGCGGGGGCTCGAGGATGGGCTTCAGGAAGCGCCCGGTGAAGCTCTCGGCGACGTGGCAGACATCCTCGGGCGTGCCCTGCGCGATGACGCGTCCGCCGCCGTCGCCTCCCTCGGGGCCCAGGTCGATCACCCAGTCCGCGGTCTTGATCACGTCGAGGTTGTGCTCGATCACGACGACGGTGTTGCCGTGGTCGCGCAAGCGGTGCAGCACAGTGAGCAGCAGGTCGATGTCGTGGAAGTGCAGGCCGGTCGTCGGCTCGTCGAGGATGAAGAGCGTGCGCCCCGTGTCGCGCTTCGAGAGCTCGAGCGAAAGCTTCACGCGCTGCGCTTCGCCCCCGGAAAGCGTGGTCGCGCTCTGCCCGAGCTTGATGTAGCCGAGGCCCACCTCGAGGAGGGTCGCGAGCTTGCGCTGGATCGCGGGGACCGCGCTGAAGAATTCGTGCGCGACCTCGACCGTCATGTCGAGCACCTGGTCGATCGGCCGGCCCTTGTAGAGCACCTCGAGGGTCTCGCGGTTGTAGCGCTTGCCGTGGCAGATGTCGCAGGGCACGTAGATGTCGGGCAGGAAATGCATCTCGACCTTGATCATGCCGTCGCCCTGGCACGCCTCGCAGCGCCCGCCCTTCACGTTGAACGAGAAGCGCCCCGGGCCGTAGCCGCGCGCGCGCGATTCGGGCACGCCCGCGAAGAGGTCGCGGATCGGCGTGAAGAGCCCGGTGTACGTGGCCGGATTGGAGCGAGGCGTCCGTCCGATGGGGCTCTGGTCGACGTTGATCACCTTGTCGAAGAAGTCGAGGCCCTCGATCGCGTCATGATCCGCGGGCTCCGCGGCGGAGCCGTACAGGTGGTGCGCGACCGCGGTGTAGAGCGTGTCGTTGATGAGAGTCGACTTGCCGGAGCCCGAGAGCCCCGTCACCGCGACGAAAAGGCCGACGGGAATGTCGACCGTCACGTTCTTGAGATTGTTGCCGCGCGCGCCCGCGATGCGCAGCATCTTCTTCGGATCGCCGCGGCGCCGGCGCGTCGGCGTGGGAATCGCCTTGCGTCCCGAAAGGTACTGCCCGGTGAGCGACGCCGGATTGTTCATCACCTCGTCGGGCGTGCCGTGCGCCACCACTTCGCCACCGTGCACCCCGGCGCCCGGCCCCATGTCGATCACGTAGTCGGCGGCCTCGATCGCTTCCTCGTCGTGCTCCACGACGATCACCGAGTTGCCGAGGTCGCGAAGGCGCTTCAGCGTCTCGATGAGGCGCGCGTTGTCGCGCTGGTGCAGTCCGATCGAGGGCTCGTCGAGCACGTACATCACGCCCGTGAGGCCCGAGCCGATCTGGCTCGCGAGCCTTATTCGCTGAGCCTCTCCACCTGAGAGAGTATCGGCCGAGCGCGTGAGCGAGAGATAGTCGAGCCCGACGTCGTTCAGGAATTGGATGCGGTTCGCGATCTCGCGCACGATCTTCTCGGCGACCGGCTTCTTCGCGCCCGGCAGCTCGAGGTGCTCGAAGAAGGGCTGCGCCTCCTTGAGCGGCATGCCCGAGAGCTCGTGGATGCTGCGCCCCGCCACGAACACGTGGCGGGCTTCACGTCTCAGGCGGGTGCCATGGCATTCCGGGCAGTCGCGCGTGTTGAGGTACTTGGACAGCTCCTCCTTCACCGCGAGCGAATCGGTCTCGCGATGGCGCCGCTCGAGGTTCGGGACGATGCCCTCGAAGGCGTGTTCCTTCACCGCGCTCCTGCCCTTCTCGCCAGGATAGCGGAACGCGATCTTCTCCTCGCCGGAGCCGTCGAGGACGATCTCCTGGGCGCGCTCCGGCAGGGATTCGAAGGGCGTCTCCACGTCGAAACCATAGTGCTGCGCGAGCGAGGTGAGCATCGAGAAGTAGAACTGGTTGCGCCGGTCCCAGCCGCGGATCGCGCCGCCCGCGAGGGACAGGTGCGGAAACGCGACGACGCGCTTCGGATCGAAGAACGTGATCTGGCCCAGCCCGTCGCAGCGCGGGCAGGCTCCCATCGGGTTGTTGAACGAGAAGAGCCGCGGCTCGAGCTCCGGAATCGAGTAGCTGCAGATGGGGCATGCGAACTTCGCGGAGAACAGGTGCTCCTTGCCCGACTCCATCTCGACCGCGATCGCGCGCCCGTCGGCATGGCGAAGCGCGGTCTCGAACGATTCGGCGAGGCGCTGCTTCAATCCGTCGGGCTGCGCGCGCGGCCGCGCGGGGTCCGCCGCCTCGACCTTCAGCCGGTCGATCACGATCTCGATGGTGTGCTTCTTGTTGCGGTCGAGCTTCGGCAGCTGGTCGATCTCGTGGACCTCGCCGTCGATGCGCAGCCGCACGAAGCCCTGCGCGCGCAGCTCCTCGATCAGGGCTTCCTGCTCGCCCTTGCGGCCGACGACGAGCGGCGCGAGGATCATCACGCGCATGCCCGCCTCGAGCGCCGTCACGTGGTCCACCATCTGCGCGATGCTCTGCGCGGAAAGCGGCACGTTGTGCTCGGGACAATAGGGATCGCCCACGCGCGCGAAGAGCAGGCGCAGGTAGTCGTGGATCTCGGTCACGGTTCCCACGGTCGAGCGCGGGTTGTGCGAGGTCGCCTTCTGCTCGATGGCGATCGCGGGCGAGAGTCCCTCGATGAGATCGACGTCGGGCTTTTCCATGAGCTGCAGGAATTGCCGCGCGTAGGCGGAGAGCGATTCGACGTAGCGGCGCTGGCCCTCGGCGTAGAGCGTGTCGAACGCGAGGGACGATTTCCCCGAGCCCGAGAGGCCCGTGACGACGACGAGCTTGTTGCGCGGAATGTCGATGTTGACATTCCTGAGGTTGTGGGTCCGCGCCCCGCGTATCCGGATCGTTTCCATAGGGGAATCTGCTAATATACATGAGCCTACTTCCCCTGCTCCAACCCCCAGATTCGGTGAATTCAACAGCCCGCATGAGCTCGAGCGAGCTGCGAGCGAGCCTTTCGCTCGCGGCGATCTTCGGGCTGCGCCTCTTCGGGATGTTCATCATCCTTCCCGTGTTCGCGCTCTGGACCCAGGGGCGCCCGGGATGGAGCCTGCAGCTCGCCGGCATCGCCATGGGCGCCTACGGGCTCACGCAAGGCCTCCTGCAGATCCCGTTCGGGTGGCTCTCTGATCGCTACGGCCGCAAGCGCATGCTCTACATCGGGCTCGCGATCTTCGTCGCGGGGAGCTTCATCGCCGCGCTGGGCGAGAGCCCGGCGACGGTGATCCTCGGGCGCGTCGTCCAGGGCATGGGCGCGATCTCCGGCGTCACGATCGCCCTCGCCGCCGACCTCACGCGCGAGACGCAGCGCACCAAGTCGATGGCGATCATCGGCTCGACCATCGGCGTGGTGTTCGCGATCTCCTTCGTCGCCGGGCCCTTTCTCGAGAAGGCGATCGGCGTCCAGGGCATCTTCGCCGCGACCGGCGTGCTGGCGATCGCGGCGATCGCCGTGGTGCGATGGATCGTCCCCGACGGCCCCGCGGAGAAGCGCGCCGCCCCCGCGGCGGTGTTGTGGAGGTCGCTGCGCGAGCCGGAGCTCGTGCGCCTGAACCTCGGCATCTTCGCGCTCCATGCGGTGCTGATGGCGATCTTCATCGTCGTGCCGGTTTCGCTGGTGCGCGCGGGCCTTCCCGCGAGCGATCACTGGCTGGTCTACCTCGGAGCGGTCGGCGGCGGATTCGTCCTCATGCTGCCCGCGCTGATCGGACCCGCGGCGACTCACGAGCGGCCGGTCTTCCTCGTGGCTGTGGCGACCGTCGCCGTGGCCATCGGCGTGCTCGCTCTCCGGATCGAGAGCGCAGCGGGCATCGTCACGGCGCTGGTCATCTTCTTTGCCGGCTTCAACGTTCTTGAAGCCAAGCTGCCGGCCCTCGTATCGCGCGCCGCCCCGCGGGAGGCGAGGGGCGCAGCCACGGGGGTCTATTCGAGCGTACAGTTCCTCGGGACATTTTTCGGCGCCGCCGCCGGGGGCGCGATCGCGCAGCACGCGGGCTTCACCGCCGTGTTCGTGACGTGCCTCGCGGTGACGGCTGCATGGCTTGCCGTCGCGTGGAACATGGGCGATTTCATGCCGGCCGCATCGCCGGCTTCGCGCACTTAGGAAAGGGAAACACAATGGCATCGGTCAACAAGGTCATCCTCATCGGCAACCTCGGGCGCGATCCCGAGACGCGCTACATGCCCGACGGCGGCGCGATCACCAACATTTCGGTGGCAACCACCGACGTCTGGAAGGACAAGCAGGGCGAGAAGCAGGAGAAGACCGAATGGCACCGGGTCGCGTTCTTCGGCAAGCTCGCGGAGATCGCCGGCGAGTACCTGAAGAAGGGCAGCCAGGTCTACGTCGAGGGGCGGCTGCAGACGCGCAAGTGGCAGGACAAGGAAGGCGTCGACAAGTACACCACCGAGATCGTCGCCGACCGCATGCAGATGCTGGGCTCGCGCCAGGGCATGGGCGGTGGCGCCGACCGTGAAGCGCCGGGGCCCGAGCGCGAAGGCGCGGCTGTTCGTGAGGGCTCGGCTGGTCGTGAGGTCGCTTCCGCGAAGGGCGCGGCGAAGCCCGCCAAGGCCGCGGGCGGAAAGTTCGACGACTTCGAAGACGACATTCCCTTCTAGGCGATCGTCATGAAAAGAATCGCGCTCTTCCTCATCACCAACATCGCGGTGATGGTGGTGCTGTCCATCACGCTCTCGATCCTGGGCGTGAACCGGTTCCTCACGGCGAACGGGCTGAACATGGGCTCGCTCCTCGTGTTCTCGATGATCGTGGGCTTCACGGGCTCGATCATCTCGCTGCTGCTGTCCAAGACGATGGCCAAGTGGTCGACCGGGGCGCGCGTGATCGATGCCCCGGCGACGCCCGACGAGCAATGGCTCGTGAGCGCGATCAAGCACCTCGCGGAGAAGGCGGGCGTCGGCATGCCCGAGGTCGCGATCTACGAGGGCGGCCCGAACGCCTTCGCCACGGGAGCGTTCCGCGATTCGTCGCTGGTGGCCGTGTCGACGGGACTCCTCGAGTCGATGACGCGCGACGAGGTCGAGGCGGTGCTCGGCCACGAGATCGGCCACGTCGCCAACGGCGACATGGTGACCCTGGCGCTCATCCAGGGCGTCGTGAACACGTTCGTCATCTTCCTCGCGCGCGTCGTCGGGTACATCGTCGACAAGACGGTATTCCGCACGGAGCGCGGCGTCGGCATGGGCTTCTACATCACGGTGTTCGTGTGCGAGATCCTCTTCGGCATCCTCGCCTCGCTCATCGTCGCGTGGTTCTCGCGCCAGCGCGAGTTCCGCGCCGACGCCGCGTCGGCGGGGCTCCTCGGCTCGCCGCGCCCGATGGTCTCGGCGCTGCGCCGCCTCGGCGGCCTCGAGGGGGGAGCCCTTCCCCAGGCGCTCCAGGCGTTCGGCATCGCCGAAGGTGAGAGCCGCTTCATGTCGCTCTTCGCGAGCCATCCTCCCATTCCCGAGCGCATCGCGGCGCTGGAGAACCAGCGACCGTAGGTTGAGGCGGATCGTACCGCTCTTTACTGGATCTCCTGGATTGTGTAGCCTGATGTGTGAGGAGACACACATGGCTACGAATCTATCCCTGGATCCAAAGCTCATCGAGCGCGCCCTTGAATTGAGCGGCGAGAAGACCAAGAAGGCGGCGGTGACGCGGGCGCTGGAGGAGTTCATCGCGCGTCGCAGGCAGAAGTCGCTGGTGGAGCTCATGGGAAAGCTCGAGTGGGACAGCTCCTTCGACTACAAGAAGGGGCGATCGCGCAAGTGACATTGCTGGTCGATACCAGCGTGTGGTCGCTGGCCTTTCGTCGCGATTCGTCGAGGTCGTCGCCGGAAGTCGCTGCCTTGAGAGCCGCTCTCGAAGGTGGGGATTCGGTGGTCACGACGGGCCTTGTCCTACAGGAACTGCTTCAAGGCTTCTCTGGCCCTCGCGACCGGGACCAGATCATCGATCGTTTTGGGGCGCTGCCGCTGCTCTCACCGGAGCGCCAGGACCACGTCGACGCGGCGGAGCTGCGCAACCGATGTCGCCGAGCCGGGGTTCAAGTCGGCACCATCGACGCGATTCTCGCGCAACTCTGCATTCGGCACGACCTGACGCTGCTTACGACCGACAACGATTTTGCCGGCGTTGCCGCGCACACGTCCCTACGGCTTTGGAAGCCGGCTCGGTAGAAGCATCAATACTCACTCCAAGCTGACCCACTAGCGCTAGCGCGCTGCCGCGCGCCTACGCCGCGAAGTGCGGTTGTCCTACATCTATCCACAGCCACAGGGCCACTATCGGATTGGGAATTCTCACGTCCCCTCAAGCAGGAGTTCTCCCATGATTCCTCGTCTTCTATCCATTGCAGCTGCCGGCGCGATTCTTGTCACCCTCGGCGTTCCTGGTGTCGCCGCCGCGGACGAGCCGTCCGCCGAGGATCTCGCGTCGCGCGCGGAGCAGCTCATCGATCAATATGAAGGCGACGCGAGCCAGCTGGCCGAGGCGGAGAAGGACATCGCCGCGGCCCTCGAAAAGCAGAAGTTCTTCGGGCACGCGATGGTGCAGAAGGCTCGCGTCATCATGATCAGGGGCAAGGAGAGCCCGGAATCGCTCCAGGCGGCGGAGCGCCTGCTGCAGGGCGCGAGGAACACCAACTTCGACTACGGTCCAACCTACGTTCTCCAGGGCTACGTCTACCTGAAGCTGGACAACTTTGCCGAGGCGGACAGGGCCCTGTTCACGGCGAAGCGGCTTGTGCCCAACGATCCCTGGTTCCTGCTCAACTACGCGGCCCTTCTGGAGAAGAGGGGCAATGCCGAAGGAGCGCGGGAATATCGCGAGAAGCTCGTGGCGTCCGGTACGACTAATCGGAAGCTGCTTTACCCGGCGCAGGTCTCGCTATGGAAATTCTATGTCCACACGAGAGACCGTGCGAAGGCCGACGTCTCATACGGTGAGCTCGTGCGTTTGACGCCTGGCAATGCGTACTTGCGCGGAGACTACGCACAGGACGAGATCCTCACGTTCCTGGATTTCGATGCGGGCGAGCGGCATGCGCGTGAGGCGCTGGCGATCATGGATTACCCGCATGCTCGCGGAACCCTCTCCCTCGCGCTCTATGGAAAGTGGGCCGCAGCGAAGCGCGACGGCAAGGACCCGAAGACGATCGCCGCGCTGCTGAAGACCGCGCAGGCCAACGATCCCAATGGGGAGTACGTCCCGCCGTGCGCGCTCGAATCACCGAACCTGGCATTCCTAGAGACAAGTCTCAAGACGTTGGGCTGGCCGCGCGACAACTCACGGTTGAGTTGCTGAGTGCTTGGCATATTGACCAGCAACGTCATTTGCGGGACCGTCGCGTCGTAGGGCCTGGACCGACTCCAACTACTACCTGGGGACCGAGACCCGCACCTACGACTTCAACGGGAACCCGCTCCCGCTCACCTTCATCAATCGGCGCGGCTACCAGACGACCTGATTGGCTACAAATGGCCGACTCAGGTCAAGTCGAATCCGGGTTGCGGTAAAATGATTGTCTGGCCGCCGTGAGGCGGCCGATCCTTTTCTGGAATGCGATGCCGTTAGCGCTCATCGTCGTCACGGTCGTCCTCGCGCACACCGCCTACAACGGCACCCGCCTCAACATCTCGCTGGCCGCGCTGGCTTCCGGAGCTTCGCCGCTGACCGTGGGCGTGCTGATGTCGCTGATCGCGGCGTTGCCGATGCTGCTGGGCGTGCCGGCGGGGCGTCTCGTGGATCGCATCGGCGTCCGGGTTCCGATCATCGGCGGGGTGTGCCTGCTCATCGCCGCGGTGATCCTGCCGGGGATCTTCCCGGGAATCGTGGCGCTGCACTTCGCGGCGGTGGGCATCGGGTCGGGCTTCGCGCTCTTCCACATCTGCGCGCAGCACATGGTGGGAGAGATGAGCAGCGAGGAGCGCCGGCGCGACAACTTCGGCTGGCTGGCCCTCGGTTTCGCGATCTCGAACTTCGTCGGCCCGACGTTCGCCGGCGTCTGCATCGATGCGCTGGGAAATCGCGCGACATTCTCGCTGCTCGCGCTTTTCGCGACGTGCGCGCTCGCGCTCCTCGTTGCGCGGCGCGCGAGCCTCGCGCACACGCCGCACGCACAGCGCCACACCGAGATGCGCAGCGCCTGGGATCTCCTGCGCAATGCGGAGCTGCGCCGCGTGTTCTTCGTCTCGGGCCTGCTCGCGAGCGCGTGGGATCTCTTCACGTTCGTGACGCCGATCTACGGGCATTCCATCGGCCTCAATGCCACGACGATCGGATTGATCCTCGCGAGCTTCGCCGCCGCGACCTTCGTCGTGCGCCTGGCGCTTCCCATGATCTCGCGCCACATGCGCGAATGGCCGATGATCACCGCCACCTTCTCGATCGCATGCGTCGGCTATGCGCTCTTTCCGATGGTGAGCACCGTGCCGCTTCTCGCGTCGATCGCGTTTCTCCTCGGCCTCGGGCTCGGCGCGACGCAACCCTCGATCATGGCGCTCGTCTACGCGACAGCACCCGCGGGGCGGGCGGCGGAGGCGGTCGGCGTGCGCACGGTCGTGCTCAACGCGAGCAGCACCGCGCTGCCGCTCATGTTCGGGGGCCTCGGCGCTGCGCTCGGAATGTTGCCCGTGTTCTGGAGCATGTCGGCCGCGCTCGCCGCCGGCGGATGGTTCTCCAACCGGCGCCGCGTGATGCGTGCCTGAGGCTTTCTTTTCGACGGCGCATGGTGCACCGCAGGATGCGCCAAGTGCTTGTGTTAAAATGTGATTTTGCCGGATTTCGGAGAGAACCCATGCCCATCTACGAGTATCGCTGCGAGAGCTGCGGCCACCAGCAGGAATTCCTGCTGAAGGTGAGCGACGCGCCTCTCACGGTGTGCACGAAGTGCGGCAAGCCGACTTTTTCGAAGATGGTCACCGCGGCGGGCTTCCAGCTGAAGGGAAGCGGCTGGTATGCGACCGATTTCAAGAACAGCGGCGCGAAGCCCGCGGCGAAGACGAGCGCCACGTCGGCGAGTGCGGACAAGCCCGCGACCGAAGCAAAGAGCGATGCGAAGAGCGACGCGAAAAGCGAAACGAAGTCCGACACCGCGAAAGCGGCAGCGCCCGCCGCCACACCGGCTCCTTCGAAGCCCGCCGAATAGATGATGAGCACGTTGAGGCGATATTTCGTCGCCGGGCTCATCGTCTGGATTCCGCTCGGCATCACGCTGTGGGTGCTGAAGCTGCTCGTCGACGTGATGGACCAGTCGCTCCTGCTGGTGCCGGAGAATTACCGCAGCGACAAGCTCTTCGGCTTCCACTTGCCGGGTCTCGGCATCATCCTCACCGTCGCGATCGTGCTCGCGACCGGCGCCCTCGCCGCGAACTTCTTCGGCCGCAAGGTCCTGAGGCTCGGCGATTCTGCGCTGTCGCACATTCCCATCGTGCGGTCGATCTACGGCGGCGTGAAGCAGATCAGCGACACGCTCTT
>JADGRS010000210.1 GCA_017880705.1 Burkholderiales bacterium | reverse complement strand
TTCGCCGAGGACGAGATGGAAGAACTCCCGCGGCAGGCCGTAGTGGAAGGCCGCGTTGCGCTTGGCCTGCGCGGGATTTGCGTTGTTCTGGCGCCACTCGAGAAGGCGCCGCTTCACGAACGTATAGGGGTGCTCGAAGCGCCCGAAGGGCTTGCGGTATCCGATCTTGACGAGCCTGCGCAGGCCGTGCTCGCCGACGATATCCACGTCGCCTTCGAAGTGCGACTCGAGGAACTCGAACATCCCGCCAAGCACCATCCGCCATTCCGCGCGCCGCTTGCGGAAGATGATCGTGACGTCCGGCTCTCCCTGGCGCGTGCTGTCGTAGGTGCTGCCGTCGGAGAAGACGACCCTCAGGTGATACTTCTGGCCCTCCGCCACGCTGTCGACGATCTTCCGGATGAGCGCTCGCACCGGCAGCAAGGCACGCGGCCGCCCGGACCTCGAATCCGCCGCCGCGAACGTCACGCGGTTTCCCGACATCGCCGCCAGCTCCTATCGTTGCCGATTCAACCGGTCGCGGCGGGTACGGGACTGCGGAAGGCCCACGCCGCGATGACGCCGATGCCCACGAGTATCGCAACGAGCGCGACAAGGCCGCCCAGCAGCGGAACGCGGACGAGCAGCGCGAGCGCGAGCGCCACGAGGATCGCGAAGCCCGCGCGCCACGCGCCGCGGGCCGCATCAGCAGGCCTGTAGCGGCGCAGGACGAGGTCGGCGATCGAGGCGGCCGTCACCGCCTGGCCCGCGAGGAGCAACGCGAGGAAAAGCAGGAACACGAGAATCGCAAGCGGGATCCCGATGATCGTGATCAGCAGGAGAAGGGCCGCGACCGGAATGCACGCGAACGCGACGAGGCCCCAGAGAAGCGCGAGGCCCGGATGCGTGCGCAGCTCCTCGGCCATTCGCGCCGAGACCGTGGGCGCCGCCGCGGCGAGAAGAGCCGCCATCAGCATGACGCCGGCGCTCCAGATCCATCGGCCGCCGGCGTGCCTGCGCCACGGCGAGCCGTCCCCGTGCATCGCGCCGTGGACTGCGAGCGCCTCGACGCTTCCGGCGACCTTCGCCGCGGAATCGCGCTGGAAATCGTTGGTGCGGTATTGGAGCTTGCCGCCGATGCGCGCGTTGGGACCGAGCTCGATCTGCCCGCCCGAGGCGATCACGTCGCCTTCGACCGGCCCGTCGATCAGGACGTGCCCGCCCGCGACCTGCAGGTAACCCTTCACCGTGCCGCGCACCGCGACGTCGCCGCCGGCCACGCTCACGTTTCCGGAAATCTTCGCGTCGGGCCCGATCTGCACGTGGCCGCCGGCGGCGCGAACGTTGCGGCCCACGGAGCCGTTCAGGAAGAGCTTCCCGCCCGTCGCGTACAAGCCTCCGCCCACGCCCGCATCGATGCGGATGCTGCCGCCCACGAGCGCCGCGTCGCCCGCGACCGCCGAGCCCACCTCGAGGTCACAGCTCGCGGCGAGCAGGTCGCCCGTGACCGGCTGGGCGACATGCAGCGGGCAGCCCGCGGCGAAGCGATCCGATCCGAGCTCGCGCTCGACGGTGCGTATCTTCTCCTGCGCGGGCTGCGCGACGGCCAGCGTCGCGAGCGCCAAAGCGATCGAAGCAAGCAAGGTGCCCTTCATGGCGAGTCCCCCGGGATCAGGCGGCTTTCTCGAATCGCGCGCGCACCAGCGACGCGAATTCTTCCACCGCCTTGTCGAGGTCCGGGGCCGCGAGCTGCGCCTGGGTCCTGGCGAAGGTCGCCACGGGAGCCCGTCCCGCCGCTTTCTCCATCTGCCGGAAGACGCGCTCGCTGCCCGAACCTCCCATCGTGCAGAAGAACGCGACTCTCGGCAATCTCGATGCGTGTCTTTTCAGGTACGCGCGCGCCGGCCCGGAGAGCGACCAGTTCCACACGGGCGTTCCGATCACCACCAGGTCGTACTCTCCCGGATCGTGGTCCGACGGAAGGATTTCCGGAACGTGGCCGAACCACGCATCCCGTCCGGAGCGAAGGTATCCGACGATGCCGCGCCGCTCCACGCGATCGGCGATGTCCTCGATCGGCGCGTCCAGGGCGCCCGCGATCCGATGTCCCAGGGCGTGCGTGCTTCCGGTGCGCGAATAACATACGACGAGCGTCTTCATCGAACCTCCTGGCGCGGCGCGGCTCGATTCACGATGCTCCGGCCGCGGGTCGATTCCCCGGCTCGGGCCAACAGGATCTGGTACACGCCGGTTTCGCCCTGCTCGAACTGCAGCGCGCACGCGGCCATGTAGAGGCGCCAGACGCGGTAGACGGTCTCGCCGACCTCGCGCAGCGCGTCCTCGCGACGAGCTTCCAGCCGGCGCACCCAGTGCCGCAGCGTGAGCGCGTAGTGAGGCCGCAGCGACTCGACGTCGAGGATCTCGAAGTCCGACGCCTCCATCGCGCGCTGGATGTTCGCCACGCTGTCGAGCTCGCCGTCGGGAAACACGTAGCGGTTGATGAAACGCGTGGACAGCGTCTTCTCCCAGCCCGGCTCGCGAGAGGTGATGCCGTGATTGAGGAAGAGGCCGCCCGGCTTGAGCAGCCGATGGGCCGCGTCGAAGTAGCGCGGCAGGTTCTTCAGACCCACGTGCTCGAACATGCCGATGCTGGCGATCTTGTCGTAGCGCGCCTCGCCTTCGAGCTCGCGATAGTCGCGCAGCTCCACCGTGGCGAGATCCGCCAGGCCGAGCTCGGCGATCCGCGCCGTCGCGAGCTCGTATTGCTCGCGGCTCAGCGTGACCCCGTGCGCACGCACGCCGTACTCCCGTGCCGCGTGGATGACGAGCGCGCCCCAGCCGCAGCCGATGTCGAGCAGCGTCTCGCCTCGCGCGAGCCGCAGCTTCCGGCAGGTGATGTCGAGCTTGCGCACCTGCGCGTCTTCGAGGGACTGCGCGTCCGATTCGAAGTAGGCGCAGGAATAGACCATTCGCGGATCGAGCCACAGCCCGTAGAACGCGTTGGAGAGGTCGTAATGGAAGCCGATCGAGCGGCCCGAATTCGCGCGCGCCGAATGCGGCGCCTCGAGAGCGTGGCCCTCGGGGGTGTCGACGTTCCGGGCGAGGCGGCCGCGCGGGTTGCGCGCGAGCAGGGCGCAGACGAGAACCGACAGGCGGTCGCGCAGCGTGAGCGACATGCGCGAAATGTGATCCTTGAGGCTCAACGCCTCGTAGATGCTGCCCTCGACGTCGATCCGCCCCGTGAAGAAGTCGTGGGCGAGGCGCAGCGGATCGCGGAATACCACGAGATCGCGAAACGCGCGCGCGTCGCGCAATGCCACGGTGGCGGCCGCGGGGAGCGCTCCGAACCGCAGCCGCGTCCCATCCCACAGGCGCAACTCGAGGTTGCCCGGGTAATGCCGAAAGATCCTCGACAGCACCGTCGCCGGAACGGCGTTCATCGGCGAAACGGAACAGTCATCTGGACGCGCGCACACATGCCCCGAGCATAGGAGGGCCGGCGGGCCACCGGTTGATGCGCGTCAACAGCGCTGCTCGGCGTCATCGCGGGGGAGAGGCGCGGCGGCCCGCGTATAGTCAACGGTCGCGGCAATCGCCGAGAGGAGCCGAACGTGAGTCCCAGGATTGGCCACCTTCTCGCGCAGATCACCGCGCTCGAGGACGAGCTGCGCACGGCGCTGCGCGAGCAGGAGACGCATCTCTTCTACGAGATCAAGGGCAGGCGGGTCCGATTCGAGGGCACGATCCGCGAGAGGCATCGCAAGCTGAAGATGGGCATCCTGCGCTGGATCACGGCGGACAGGCCCCAGAACTTCCTCACGGGGCCGATCATCTATGGCCTCATCCTGCCGCTTGCGTTCCTCGATCTATGCGTCACCGTCTACCAGGCGACCTGCTTTCCCATCTACCGCATCGCCAAGGCGCGCCGCGGCGACTACATCGTGATCGACCGCCAGCACCTGGGGTATCTCAACGCTTTCGAGCGGTTCCATTGCGTGTTCTGCGGATATGCGAATGGCCTCCTCGCCTACACGAGCGAGGTCGCGGCGCGAACGGAGCAGTACTTCTGCCCCATCAAGCATGCGCATCGGATCCTCGGCGCGCACACCCGGTACCAGCGTTTCCTCTCCTATGGCGAGGCCGAGGACTACCACGCGAAGCTGGAGGAATTCCGCGTCGCGCTCGAAGGTGAAGCGGCTCCGCCGGGCTAGCGTAGCGAGAGGATCCATCTCACCAGCGCACGCGCATCGTCGGGCGAGACGCCCGGCGCGTTGGCGCCCATCTTGGTGAACTCGATCCGATTCTTCCAATGGCGGTCGATCGGGTCCGCGCCCTCGATCACGACGCGCGTGAGCGCTTCCTCCGCATCGGCGCGGCCGCGATAGCGCGCCGCGATCTCGCGCCAGCTGGGAGCGAGCGGCGATGCGTCTTCCGGTCCCCGCGCCACGGGCGCCTCGCGGTGGCAAAGCGTGCAACCACGCCCGGCCACTACCTGCCGCATGCGATCGTCATCATCGGATCGCGCGACCACGCCGGCCTCGCGGCGCCACGCCTTGTCCGGATCGAAGGCGCCCATCGCGTGCGCGATCGCGGGAGTGCGCGCGCCGAGGTCGCGGCTGAACACGACGCCCTCGTGATTCACGATGAAGGTGCGCACGCCCGTCACGCGATAGCGCGCGGGATAGGCGACCAGCGCGAAGCCGCCGATCATCCGTCCTCCCGCCGAATAGTCGGCCGCGCCGCCGCGCGCATGGGGACCCTGCTGCCCGAGCACGCGAAAAAGATAGCCGTGATAGGGCTGCATGGAGCTCGCGCCGGTCTCGTCGGCCGCGGCGAAAGTGAACATCACGCCGAGCGGGCTCAACGGGCCGCTGCGCGTCGGCGCCCAATAGAGTCCGTCGTGACGGTCCGGCGCGCTTGCGATGCGCCTCGCGTAGACGCCGGGGCCAGCGCCGTCGTGCGGCGCGAGCGCGTATTCGCGTTGCGCATCGACATATGCGAGCACCGCCTGCATTGCGGAGATCTCGTTGCGGCCGACGCGTCGCGCGATCACTTCCGCGCGCCCCGCGACGGCGTCGAAGCGCCAGCCGTCGGGTCCGCGCACGATCGGAAACGGCACGCGCCATTCCTGCGGGCCGATCACGAGTTGGGCATGCCGCGCGTCGGTACGCGTGGTATGCGCCGATTGCTCATAGGCCGCGACGAACCGTGCGCGGCCCACCATGTCCTCCGCCGGATCGCCCGAGTCGATCAGGTCGGCGCTGCCGGCGCCCAGCACCGCGGCTAGCGCCGTGCGGTCGTCGCCCCGTACAGCCTCGTAGAGTGCCTGGGCCGCCGCATCGGGCGAAGGGAACGAACGCTGCGCGGCCGGGGCCGCGAGACTTGCGAAGGCCAGGAGGACGGCGAGCAACGTGGCGAAGCGGTACGTTCTCATGGTTTCCCCCTCTCGCGGCCGGCAGGCGACGGGCGCGCGGAGCCGGTGGGCGCGGAACGCGTGGAGCCGAGGCTCTCGCGACCGCGCTCGGAATGCTGGCGTGTCGTGTCGCGCGATTGCGGCGAGAGCGGCGACGCGCCGGTGGAACGCGCGACCGGATTCGCGGACGGCACGCGAGAGCTCGCGGAAGGCGGCGCGTGAACCTCGAAGCCGCGGAAATCCTGCCGCGAGCGCACCCTGTCGCGGTCGACGGCGCCGAAGCGATCGCGCGTGCGTGGATCGGGATACGCGACGCCGCCGCGATGGATCGAATCGTGGCTCCACGGGCCAACGGCTCCCGGACGGCGCACCAGCAGGTTGTGGTTGTGCCAGTCGGCATACGGGTGGCGGAACCATCCGCCCCCTACTTGCACGCCGATTCCGAATGCGATGCCGCCAACGACGAAGTCCCACGGCCCGAAGTACGCGGAGCTCCAGACGTACGGGGGATAGGCCGGCCACCACCAGGGCCCGTACACCACCAGCGGATCGTAGACCGGCACGTAGACGATATCGGGCTGGGCAGGCTCGATCGCGATCGCATCGTTGTCGACGACGACGCGCTCTCGCGCATTGTCGGCGAGCGATCCCGCATCCCGCGCCTTGCGCCGAAGGTGCTGCACGGTATCCATCACCTGCGCCTCGTTCGCCAGGAACGCGTTGCCGAGCC
>JADGRS010000209.1 GCA_017880705.1 Burkholderiales bacterium | reverse complement strand
AGGACCGCAAGAAGATCCTCGCCGGGACGCGGCTGTCGCCGCTGCTGCTGGTGCGAAGGGCCGGGCGCGCCGCATTGATCGTGGCCGACGGCTATCACCGCCTCTGCGCCGTCTACATGTTCGACGAGGACGCCGTGATCCCGTGCAAGATCGTCTAGACCCCGCTGCCGCCCAGCATCATTTGAGGTTGGGCATTGGCGGCAATCCGCCGTTCGGGATCGGCGTGCGGTCGACGTTCACCGTCATCGCGACCAGCACGTAGTAGCCGTTCACCGCGATGAGGTCCGCGACTCCCTGCTCGCCCAGCACGTCGACGGCGCGCTTGAAGGTCGCGTCGCTCACGCCATGTTGCCCGTGCATCTGCATGCTGAAGTCGTAGACGACCTGCTCGTCGGGCTTCATGTTCGCCGGCACGCGTCCTTGCGCGAGATCCTCGGCGACGGCGGGATTCAGCCCGCCCGCCATCGCGAGGCGATGATGCGCGAACCACTCATACTGCGCGTTCCACTGGCGCGCGGTGACGAGGATCGCGAACTCGTTCAACCTCGAGGGAAGCGAGCTCTTGAAGCGGATGTACTCGCCTACCCTTTGGAGCCTGTCGGCCAGCTCGGGCCTGCGGTTCCAGACGTTGAAGGGACTCGAAAGGCTCGTGGCACCGGCCGCCGCCGCGGGACTGCCGACCGAGGCGCGGGGTCCTTTCATGATGGCGTCGGCGACGGCGCGCTGCTCCGGAGTCATCTCGGTGAGCGGCGTGAGCGCGAAGCGGCGCGGGCCCTCGAATCGGCCATCGCCCTGGCGAGGGCTGGCGGTATCGGTCATCGAGGCGCAGCCGGCCAGGATGACGAGGGACAGAATCGCGTGGTAGCGTCTCGATGCGATGATGAACATTTGCGCGTCACTCCATGAAAGGTGCTTCCCATGAAACGATTGTGCGCCCTGATGTTCGTGGCCGTGGCCGGCCTCCTCCCGGCGAGCGCCGCCGGCCCGGGAGAGCGCGCCACCACCGCGGAGGCGGAGGCCCTGGTCAAGAAGGCGATCGACTACTACAAGAAGAATGGTCGCGACAAGGCGCTCGCGGAGTTTTCGAAGCCCGCCGGAAAATTCGTCGACCGCGATCTGTACGTCACGGTCTATACGCTGGACGGCAAATGCCTTTCCCACATCAACGATCGGGTGATCGGCAAGAACATGTGGGACCAGCGCGACGTCGACGGGAAGTACTTCACGCGCGAAAGGCTCGAGGCCGCCAAGACGCAGCCGAGCGGATGGCAGGATTTCAAGTTCTTCAATCCGGTGACGAAGAAGATCGAGCCGAAGCGCCAATACTGGGAGCGGCACGACGATCTCGTGTTCGCCGCCGGGGCGTACCGGCAGGACTGAGGCGGGCTTACGCCGACTGGCTGTACGCCGGCGCGTTGCGCGCGAGGCGGCCGAATTCCCCGTGCGCGTCCGCCTCCAGCAGCTCCGCGGGTTGGGGCCGGCCGAAGAAATAGCCCTGCGCCCGGTCGCATCCGTGCTCGCGCAAATACGCGCATTGCTCCTGGGTTTCGACGCCTTCGGCGAGGACCTTGAGGCCCAGGTTGTGGGCCAGGGCGATGATGGCGCCGACGATCGCGCCGGCGTCCGGATCACCCGGCAGGTCCGCGACGAACGACTGGTCGATCTTCACGGTGTCGATCGGCAGGCGCTTCAGGTAGCTCAGGCTCGAATAGCCGGTGCCGAAGTCGTCGATCGCGAGCTGCACGCCCAGGTGGCCGATGGCCTCGAGAGTCGAGGTCGTATCGGCGCCGTGCTCGATGATCGAATTCTCGGTGATCTCGAGCTCGAGGAACCGCGGGTGGAGCTTCGTGGACACGAGCGCGCCCTTCACCGCCTCGACGAATCCCTTGTGGCGAAACTGGCGCGCGCTCACGTTGACCGCCACGCAGAGAGGCGCGCCGGCGACGCCCTGCCAATGGGCGGCTTGACGGCAGGCGGTCTGCAGCACTCGTTCGCCCAGCGGGACGATGAGCCCGGTGGACTCCGCGGTCGGGATGAAGTCCCCGGGAAGCATCAAGCCGAGCTCCGGATGCCGCCAGCGCACCAGCGCCTCGAAGCCGATGAGGGCGCCCGTAGCCAATTCGATTTGCGGCTGGTAGTGAACGACGAACTCGTCGCGTTCGAGCCCCAGGCGCAGCGCCTCCTCCATTTCCAGGCGGCTGCGCGCGGCGATGTTCATCCGCTCGGTGAAGAACTGGATGTTGTTGCGGCCCGCGTCCTTGGCGCTGTGCAGCGCGATGTCGGCATTGCGCAGCAGCAAGCCGGCGGTGTCTCCGTCGTCCGGATAAAGCGCGACGCCGATGCTTGCGGTGACGACGAGCTTGCGGTCCTCGACGGAAACCGGCCTGGCGATGGCGGCGAGGATGTTCTCCGCGCACTGCGCCGCTTCGTGCGGGGATTGGATGCGCGGCATGAGCAGCAGGAACTCGTCGCCTCCGGGGCGCGCCACCGTGATCACGCTGCCCACGGCCGCGGTCAGCCGGTCCGCGACGCTCTTCAGCACCAGGTCGCCCACGTGCTGGCCCAGGGAGTCGTTGATCGAGGTGAATCGATCGAGGCCGACGGAGATGAGTGCGACGCGGCCGGATTGGCGCGCCGCCTCCTCGATGGCCTTCTGCAAGCCATCCCCGAAGAGGGCGCGGTTGGTGAGATCGGTGAGCGCATCGCGCGTCGCGAGGTAATGCAGGCGTTGCTCGGTGCGCTTGCGATGGGTGACGTCGACATTCGTGCCGGCGATTCGCACGGCACGGCCCGAAGCGTCGCGCTCGGTGACCCGGCCGCGGTCGAGGACCCAGATCCACTCGCCGTCCACGCGTCGTATCCGGTGCTCGGAATCGTAGCCCTCGTTCCTTCCCGAGACCGCGTCCGACGCGACCTTGAGGATCGCGGCGCGATCCTCGGGGTGGGTGAGAGCGAGGAGTCCTTCGACGGTGGTGTGCGTCTCGCCCGGGGGCGCCCCGATCATTTCCGCCCATCCCTCGCTCAGGTACACCCGCCCGCTCGGCACCTCGACCTCCCAGAGCGCGAGGCGCGCGCTTTCGAGCGCGCGCTCGAGGCGCTTCTTCGAGGCCTGGCTGTCGGCGAGCGCGTGGCGCCAATCCGCGGCGACGGAGGAGACCACCGTGATGAGGACTGCCATCACCGCGAGGGTCAGCTGGAGATGAACCAGGGCGGCATCGGAATCCGAATGCAGCGCCGCGTAGGGGCCGAGGTCGTGCGCGGTGTACCAGAATGTTTGCAGCGCGAGGACGGCCATGCAGAGAGTGCCTCCCGTACCGGCGAATCGCACGGCGCTCCAGATGAGGAAGATCGTCGGCATCAGCATCGGCGTGCTGGTCAGCTTCGGCCATCGCTCCATCTGGTCCGGCGCGGCGGAAAACATGAAGTGAGTGGAGACGACGAGGCCCGCGAGAAGCACGATCGCCTCGGCTATCTGGCGAGGAGTCGCGCGGCCCCATTCCACGTGCAGCTCGTTCGAAATCGTGAGGATGAGCGGTGCGATGACGAGCATCCCCAGGGTGTTCGAGAGATACCAGATTCCCCAGACCTCCCAGAAGTCCCCGCGATGGATCAGCCAGTCGAACGTGTTGGTGACGAGGATGGCGAGCGCCATCACCGCCACGATCAGGAATATCAGCCGGGAGGCGGCCGCCACCGTTTCGATGCGGGGCCGCGCGCCGAGGACCTTCGTGACCACGGTTGCAACGAGCCAGGGCTCGAACACATTGAACGACGAGTAGAGCAGGTCCAGCGCGAGAGGTTTGTCGCTGGCGAGGAAATTGCCGAGGAATACCGCGGCCAGGTAACGGGGCCAGTGCCGCCTTTCGGTGCACAGGAGCGCGCCGAGGGCGAGCCCGTCGGCGGGCCAGATGTACGAAATGCCGCTCGACTGAACGGGCAGCGCCAGGCTGTAGGCGGCGAGTGCCCAATAGGCGACGCCCACGAGCAGGGCCAGGGCGAGGTGCCGGTAGCGTTCGTCGATGCTGGACCACTCGCGTGCGAGGATTCCGATGCGCATGACGGGCTGGATTCCCAATACGTCTGGCCACCATTGTGACTGAACGGGCGGATATCCCCAAGCGCCGCCGCCCGGCTTGATATGATCCGGCAACCCGATCGGGTCCGCTTTCGCAATGAACTCTCCCTTTCCCAAGTTCGACGCTGCCCTCAAGATCGCCGAGATCACGGCGATCCCGACGTCGTTCCCTCTCCCCAGGGACAGCAACGTGCGCCTGGGCATCGGCCGCGCCGTCAAGCGCGACGCGGTCATCGTCAAGGTGAGGACGGAGTCGGGAATCGTCGGCTACGGCGAGTCTCACGCGGGCCGGGCGCCCGGCGCCGTCGCCGCGCTCGTCAACACGACGCTTCGCACGCTCGTCCTCGGCATGGATGCGACCGACGTCGTCGGCGTCTGGAATCGAATCTATTCGCGCCAGCTCGCGAGCCACGGAATGGGAGCGGGGTGCTCGCTGGCGATGAGCGGGCTCGACATGGCGCTCTGGGATATCCGTGCGAAGGCGGTGGGCTGGCCGCTCTACAAGCTTCTCGGCGGCGCGCAGAAGCCGATCCCCGCGTATGCCGGCGGCGTCTCGCTCGGTTTCCAGGATCCCAAGGAACTCGTCGCCGAGGCGAAGGTGCACGTCGAGTCGGGATACAAGGCGGTCAAGCTGCGGCTGGGCGACAACGTGAAGGACGATCTGAAGCGGGTCGAGGCGGTGCGCGACGCGTTCGGCGACGACATGGAGATCCTCACCGACGCGAACATCGGCTACACGCTCGAGGATGCGCGGCGCGTGATGCCGGTCCTCGAGGATCTCGGCGTGCGCTGGCTCGAGGAGCCGTTTCCCGCGCACGACTACCGAAGCTACGCGACCGCGCGGACCTTCGGCACGCTTCCGCTGGCCGCGGGCGAGAACCACTTCACGCGCTTCGAGTTCTCGCGGCTGATCGAGGAGGAGAGCGTCGACATCATCCAGCCCGACTTGTCCAGGAGCGGCGGCATCACCGAGTGCATGCGCATCGCCGCGATGGCTTCGGCGCACAAGCTTGAGATCCATCCGCATTCCTCGATGACCGGCATCAACCTCGCGGCGAGCATCCACTTCCTCGCCGCCATCGACAACGGCGGCTATTTCGAGGCCGACGTCTCGAAGGCGAACCTCTTTCGCGACGAGCTCTGCAGCCCCTCGTTCAAGCTCGAGAAGGACGGCACGGTGCGGCCGCTCGAGACTCCCGGAATCGGCGTCGAGGTGGACGAGGACTTCCTCAAGTCGCATCCGGTGATCGAGGGTCCGGGCTACATCTAGGCGCTGCATATCGACGGGTGGTCCCGCCGGGCTCCGCTTCGATATAGGTTGTTACGTCATTCTGGTGGCCGTATCGCTCGGCGAGACGTTATCATTGTCCCTTCAGCCTCCCAAAATATGAACGCTGTTCCTCTCTCCGGAACGCATCGCCGCCGCTGGCCGTGGATCGCCGGCGTCGTGATCATCGGCGCCGCCCTTGTGGGGGGGTGGTGGTTCGGCACGTCCCGCAACCAGGAGGCGAAGGGCGCGGCGCGCGCCGCGACCAACCTCGTCGTGACCACGCGCGCGCAGTCGAAGGACGTGCCGGTTCGCCTCAAGGCCAACGGTACCGTGACCGCGCTGCAGACGGTCGACCTGCGAGCCCAGGTGACGAGCACGATACGCGACGTCCACATCGTCGAGGGGCAGACGGTCGCGAAGGGTGACCTTCTCTTCTCGCTCGACTCGCGTGCCGACGACGCCAACATCCGCAAGGCCGAGGCGCAGGTCGAGAAGGACAAGGCCGATCTCGCGACGGCGAAGCGCAACCTCGTGCGCAACCAGGACCTCTTCAACCAGAAATTCATCTCGCAAGCCGCGCTCGACGTCGCGCAGAACTCGTCCGATACCCTCACCGCGCAGCTCGCGGTGGACACCGCGGCGCTCGAGTCCGCGCGCGTCGCCCGCGCCTACGACGAGATTCGCGCGCCGTTCGCGGGGCGGACCGGCACGATCGGCGTGCGCGCCGGAAGCCTCGTGCAGCCCGGCAGCGGCGTCCCGCCTGGCGCGGTGCCCGTGAC
>JADGRS010000208.1 GCA_017880705.1 Burkholderiales bacterium | reverse complement strand
CTCGGCACCGCGGGCGGCTTCGAGTTCTACATCCAGAATCGCGGCGAGGGCGGGCCGAAGAAGCTCGCGGAGGTCGTGCAGGCGTTCACCATGAAGGCCGCGCAGGATCCGCGCCTGATGCAAGTGCAGACGCTGTGGCGCGCGAACGTGCCGCAGCTCTATGTCGACGTCGACCGCGAGAAGGCAAAGGCGCTGGGCGTGCCGCTCGACGAGGTGTTCAACACGCTCGCGGCGACGCTCGGCAGCTACTACGTGAACGACTTCAACAAGTTCGGCCGCACCTGGCAGGTGCTGATGTCGGCCGATCCCGAATATCGCAAGCGTCCGGAGGATGTCGGCAACATGTACGTGCGCAGCCTGAAGGGCGAGATGGTTCCGCTGAAGGCGCTGGCGCGCGTCGAGTACACCAGCGGGCCCGGAACGCTCGAGCGCTTCAACAACCTTCCCGCGGTCAAGGTGCTGGGCTCGGGCGCGCCCGGCGTGAGCTCCGGGGAAGCGATCGCCGAGGTCGAGAAGCTCGCGAAGGAAGTGCTCCCGCCGGAATTCACCCTCGACTGGAGCGGGGCATCCTTCCAGGAGAAGCGCTCCACGGGCACTTCGTCGATCGCGCTGGTGATGGGGGCGTTGATGGCGTTCTTCATCCTCGCCGCCCAGTACGAGAGATGGTCGCTGCCGCTTTCGGTGATGATGGCGCTGCCGTTCGGGACCTTCGGCGCGCTCTCGGCCGTGTGGATTCGCGGCCTCACCAACGACGTCTACTTCCAGATCGGCCTCGTGACGCTCCTCGGCCTCGCCGCGAAGAACGCGATCCTGATCGTCGAGTACGCGCTCCTCAAGTCGCAGGAAGGATTGAGCTACTCGGCTGCGTCGCTCGAGGCGGCACGGCTTCGCTTCCGCCCGATCCTCATGACCTCGCTCGCGTTCATCCTCGGCGTCTCGCCGCTCGCCTTCTCCTCGGGCGCGGGCGCCGGCGCGCGCCACTCGGTGGGCACCGGCGTCATGGGCGGCATGCTCGCGGCGACCTTCCTCGCCATCTTCTTCGTGCCGTTCTTCTACAAGCTCATCATGGAGCGGCGCTTGGGCGAGCCGCGCTCGAGCGAGGAGCTCAAGCGCGAAGCCGCGCACCACCGAGAGATGATGCAGCACAAGACCCAGCATGCGCACACCCGCACCACGCACCACACGGAGGGCCACCATGACTGAACCCCGCAATACAGGCGGAAGCCCCGTCCTCGCCATCCTCATCATCGCCATTGCGCTCCTCACGATGATTCTCGCCGGCTGCAGCGTCGGCCCCGACTTCAAGCGGCCCGACGCGGAGCTGCCGAAGGACTTCGGGGTCGCGCAATCCCCGCTGCCTCCCGCCGAGCGCTGGTGGGCCCTCTTCAACGACCCGGTCCTCGACCGGCTCGTCGGCGAGGCGCTCGCGGCTAACCACGACCTCAAGGCCGCGGCGGCGCGCGTCGAGCAGGCGCGTGCGCAGGTCGCCGTCACGCGCGCCGACCAGCTTCCGAGCGTGGGAGTGAATGCCTCTCATGCGCGCACTCGCGCCTCCGAGCTCGGATCGTTTCCGCTTCCTCCCGACCTCATCCTGACCAACGACAATCGCGCGGTGCTGCAACTCTCCTGGGAGATCGATTTCTGGGGCCAGTACCGGCGCGCCAGCGAAGCGGCGCGCTCCGACCTTCTCGCGAGCGAGGCGGGACGCGATGCGGTGCGCGCATCGCTCGTGAGCGAGGTCGTGCGCGGATACTTCGCGCTGCTCGCGCTCGATCGCCGCACCGACGTCGTCGAGCGCACGCTTGTCAGCCGGCAGAAGACGCTCGAGCTGCAGAAGATGCGCTTCGATGCGGGTGTCGCGTCCGAGCTCGAGTTCCGCCAGGCCGAGTCCGACCTTCGCACCACCGAGGCCCTCGTGCCCACCCTGCGGCAGGCGCGCGTCACGCAGGAGAACGCGCTCGCGGTGCTCTTCGGCCGCACGCCGCGGGAGGTCTACGAAGGTCGCGTCGATCGCGGGGCGCCCGCGTTTCCCGCCGCGATCGAGGTTCCCGCGGGCGTTCCGTCCGACCTTCTCCAGCGCCGGCCGGACCTGCGCCAGGCCGAGGCGCAGCTTCATGCCGCCAACGCCCGCATCGGCGTCGCGCGCGCCGCGTACTTCCCGAAGATCTCGCTCACCGGCTATTACGGCGGCGAAAGCCAGGCCCTAGGAGATCTCTTCAGCGGTCCCGCGCGCACGTGGAGCCTCGGCGCGGGGTTGCTGCAACCGCTCTTCGCCGCGGGGCAGATCCGGGGAGGCGTGGAGCTCGCCGACGCGCGCACGCGCGAAGCGGCCGAGCTCTACAACAAGGCCGTAGCCAACGCGTTTCGCGAGGTTCGCGACGCGATCGCCGCCCAGTCCAACCTGCGGGAGGCGGCGCTCGCGCAGCGCGAGCGCGAACGCTCGCTCTCCCGCACGCTCGAGCTGGAGACGCTTCGCTTCGACAACGGCACCGTGAGCCTCTTCGAGGTGCTCGACACCGAGCGGCAGCTCCTCCTCGCGCGCCTGGACGCGATCGACGCCGAGCGCGACCGCCGCAACGCCATCGTGGAACTCTATCTCGCGCTGGGGGCCTGAAAGGGATGAACGTCGCCCCGAGCTTCATCGAGGAATTGCGGCATTCGGTGCTGGCGCTGCACAAGGCGCTGCTCGATGCCCAGCGGATCCGCTACGAGCGCGAGCATGGGCGCATTTCCACGAGCGGCGAGTTCCTCGGCCTCGTCCTCGAGCATCCGTCGTTCGCGTGGCTGCGCACGCTCTCGGCCCTGATCGCGCGCGTCGACGAGTGGATCGAGGAGCAGGCGGAGAAGCCCGCCGGCGAGCTTCCCGACCTGGTCGCCGCGTTGCGCTCGCTCATCGCCCGCGACGGCGGCCACGCGACCTTCAGCGCACCCTATTGGGAGATCGTCGACGAGGTTCCGGCGGTGCTAGTCGAGCACGTGAAGCTCTGGCGGCTTCTCGAGTCGACCCGCTGAAAATTGGTGTCAGGTACGAATTTCGGTGACAAGCACCGGCATGCCAGTGCGTCCGAAATTCGTACCTGACACCAATTTTGCGTCACCGCTACTTCGTCTCTGACACCAGTCTTCCCCGGTCCCAGGCGGCGAGCAGCGCGCGCTCTTCATTTTCGCCCGCCTTTGCGGTGAAAGAGGCGCGCCGAAAATGCGGACAAGGAATGCCTGAACGTCAGGCCCAGCACTACGAGGGCTATCCCCGCGAGAATCAGGTAGCTCGCCGTGGGGCCAAGCCAGGCTTCGAGAAGCTTCCACTGCTTCCCGAAGAAGAATCCGACAAGAATGTATGTGACGGCATAGGCAGCCGATCCCGTCAGGTTGAAGAAAAGAAAGAGTCCCCACGGCATGGTCGTCGTTCCTGCCAGGAGATTGGCCACGACGGGTGGAAACAAGGCGATGAACCGCGCGATGAAGACGACTTTGGCGCCATGGCGTTTGAAAAGCCGTTCGGGCCACTTTCTCTTCTCGGGCGTGAGATGGAGCCAGCGAAATTTTGCCAATCCGCTCTGGCCCAGGCGTCGTCCCATCCAAAACGCGCAAATGCCGCCCAGGAAGCAGGCCAGGGTGCTGGCCAGTATGGGCGGCCAGAGCGAACTCTCGGATCTCCCCAGGACAAATCCGGCCCCCAGGAGAATCGTTTCACCCGGCAGGGGAGCGCCGATGTTGTTCAAGAACACCACGATGAATATGAGCGCATATCCGTAGTGAGGCAGATCGGGCAGCAATGAACGCAGCCAGTGGAACATGATTACCGCCCGTTCCTGACCGATTTTCTCCGGTCCCACGCGGCGAGCAACTCGCGCTCCTTTTCCTCGGCGAGCCCGGCCTTCCACTCGTGGCCGGCGGGGCGCGTGCGGCTCCAGGCCAGCGTGTCGGCGATCGTGCTCTCGAGGGACGTGAACGCGAGGCCGGCGGCGAGCGCGCGATCGATCGGCACGCTCATGAAGCCGCTCGCGTGCGGGTCGGATTCGGGAACCCAGAGCGGCATCTCCATCCACGGCTTCACGCCGGATTCGGCGAGGAACGCCTCGTCGATCCATTCGACCGATGCGTCGCTGCGCGACACGACGCGGCACGCATCGAGAAGCTGCGACATGGGGAGGGGCGCGCGAGGGCCGGTGGCGTTGAAGGTACCGCGCGCCTCGCGCTCGAGCAGCCCGACCGTCCAGCGCGCGAGGTCGCGCACGTCGATGAATTGAACGGCGCGCGCCGCGCGTCCCGGAGCCGCCACGCGACCGCCGCGCGCGACGTGCCACGGCCACCATGTGAATCGATCGGTGGGGTCGTGGGGGCCCACGATGAGCCCCGGCCGCACGACGGTCGCGCGCTCGCCGAAGATCCCGCGCACCACGCCTTCGCACGCGGTCTTCAGCGCGCCGTAGGCTTCCATCGTCATTGCGTCGGGGAGAGGATCGGGCGGCGGCTGCACCGCGTCGTCCTCGCTGAAGCCAGGGCCCGCATAGACGGAGATGGAGGAGACGAAGACGTAGCGGCCCGTCGCGTCGCGCAACGCCTCGGCCGAGCGGCGAACCACTTGCGGCAGGTATCCCGACGTGTCGATGACGCCGTCCCACGTGCGGCCCAGGAGCGCGTCCAGACTGATGGTGCGATCTCCCGTCATGGTCTCCGCGCGCCCATCGGGGGCGCCGCTCCTGCCGCGATTGAAATGCGTGACCCGATGGCCGCGCGCGAGCGCCGCGTCGGTGATCGCGCGCCCGAGGAACACCGTGCCGCCCAAGACCAGGATCCGCATGCCCCAATTTAAACCCATGGCGAGCCCGCTTGTAGAATCCGGCATGGGCGAGAACCGGGAGCGCTGGGACATCTTCTGCCGCGTCGTCGACAATTACGGCGACGTCGGCGTCTCGTGGCGCCTTGCGCGCCAGGTCGCGCGCGAGCACGGCAAGGAGGTGCGCCTGTGGCTCGACGACCTCACGGTGCTCGCGAAGCTGCGTCCCGAGATCGACACGGCGTACGAGGCGCAGAGTCTCGATGGGGTCGACGTCCGGCTGATCCGCGAGCCGTTCGACCTCGACGGGATTGCCGACGTCGTCGTGGAGACTTTCGGCTGCGATCCGCCCGAGGCCTACGTTCTCGCGATGGCCGAGCGCGGCGTGAAGCCCCGCTGGATCAACCTCGAATACCTGAGCGCCGAGGAATGGGTCGAAGGCAGCCACGCCCTGCCTTCCCCCAATCCGCGATTGCCCCTGGTGAAGCATTTCTTCTTTCCGGGCTTCACGAGGAAGACCGGCGGGCTGCTACGCGAGGAGAGCCTCCTGCGGCGCCGCGAGGAATTCCAGCGAGACGAGGGCGCGCAGGCGGCGTTCTGGAAATCGATCGCGGGCGCGACGCCCCCCGAAGGCGCGCTGAAGGTGAGCCTCTTCAGCTACGCGCTCGCGCCTGTGGAAAGCCTCGCGCGCGCGTGCGCGCAATTTCCGGGACCGGTATGGCTGGTCGCGCCCGAGGGAATCGCCGCGACCGCGCTGGAAAATTGGCGCCTCGCCCACAGGGCGCGCGACTCGATCCACTGCGTCGTGATCCCCTTCCTTGCGCAGGACCGCTACGACCAGCTCCTCTGGGCGTGCGACGTGAACTTCGTGCGCGGCGAGGATTCGTTCGTGCGCGCGCAATGGGCCGCGAGGCCCTTCGTGTGGCACGTGTATCCGCAGGATGATGGCGCCCACTGGGTGAAGCTCGCCGCGTTTCTCGCGCGCTATTCCGCGGGCCTCGAGCGCGGCCACGCCGCCGCGGTGACCTCCCTCTGGGAGGCGTGGAATCGCCGTACCGACGCGGATCCCGGGGAGGCCCTGCGCCCCCGATTTTCCGACGCCTGGGTGGGATTCATGAGCAAGCGCGAGGCGCTGGAAGCCCATGCGCGGGAGTGGAGCGCGGCGCTCGCGACCCGGCGGGATCTCGCTGCCGAGCTGGTGGATTTCTGCGACAACGTGCTAAAATAATGGGCTTTTTCGAGGTATTTGGACAGCGGGAACGACGTTGGAGCGGACAACAAATTGCCGCTCAACGCCAGCGAGCAGTGGAACGGCACGGTGGCGGACGACAAGTCGCCGCTCAGCGCCAGCGGACACAGGAATTGCGTCGTGGTGGATGGG
>JADGRS010000207.1 GCA_017880705.1 Burkholderiales bacterium | reverse complement strand
ACGGTAACGAGCGCGGTTTTGATAGGTTCGAGCCTGGCGGGAAATTCCCGTTGCAACGCTCCTCGAACGCCCGCTATTGTAAACCACCCGGGAGATCCCCGCCATTCCCGCGACCGGGAGGAAATCCCTTGAAGAAGACGCTTCTCATCGGCAGCAAGGGCTGCGGCAACGCCATCGTCGAGGGCGCGCTCGCGTTCGCCGGCATTCCCTATGACTACGAGGAGGTCGACTACGCGGCCGACAGCCCCACGCGCGCGCGCCTGCTCTCGGTGAACCCGTTGGGCCAGGTGCCGGCCATGGTGCTGCCGGATGGCGCGGTCGTCACCGAGAGCCTCGCGATGCTGCACTACATCGACGACCTGGCGCCCGGGGCGAAGCTCATCCCCGCGCGCGGCGATCCGCTGCGACCGGTCTTCTACCGCTGGGCGGCCTTCCTGGTGGCGGCGATCTATCCCACGTTCACGTACGGCGACGACACGTCGAAATGGGTCGCGAACGAGGAAGGCGCGAAGCAATTGCGCGAGAGCACCAACCGCCATCGCGAGAACCTTTGGCGGCAGGTCGAGGGCGAGGCGAAGGGCCCCTGGTTCCTCGGCGGCGCGATGAGCGCCCTAGATCTCTACATCGCGCCGATGACGTACTGGCGGCCGGGCCGCAAGTGGTTCGCCGCGAACGCGCCGAAGCTCTTCGCGATCGCCGAAAAAGCATCGGCCACCCCGGGGGTGGCCGATGCGTTGAAGCGAAACTTCGGCTAGTCGGCGGCTGCCATGGCGCGCTTGGCGTCGCCCTTGATGCCGGCGGCCTCGCGAAGCATCGCCACCTTGTCCGTCGCTTCCCAGGTGAACTCGGGCTCCTCGCGGCCGAAATGGCCGTACGCCGCCGTCTTCGCGTAGATCGGGCGCAGGAGATCGAGCATCAGCACGATGCCGCGCGGGCGCAGGTCGAAGTGCTGCTGGATCAGATGGGCGATCTTGTCGTCGGAAATGACGCCGGTGCCCTCGGTGTAGACGGTCACGTTGATCGGGCGCGCGACGCCGATCGCGTAGCTCACCTGGATCTGGCATTGGCGAGCGAGCCCAGCCGCGACGATGTTCTTCGCCACGTAGCGCGCGGCGTACGCGGCCGAGCGGTCCACCTTCGACGGATCCTTGCCCGAGAAGGCGCCGCCGCCATGGGGGCAGGCGCCACCGTAGGTGTCGACGATGATCTTGCGCCCCGTGAGGCCGCAATCGCCCTGGGGTCCGCCCACCACGAAACGGCCGGTGGGATTCACGAGGTACTTCGTGTTCTTGAGGAACTCCTTCGGCAGCACCGGCTTGATGATCATCTCGATCACCGCGTCGATCGCTTCCTTCTTCATCTTCGGGCCGTCGCTCATCTCGGGGGAGTGCTGCGTCGAGAGGACCACGGTGTCGATCTCGGCGGGCTTGCCGTCGACGTACTTGAACGTGACCTGGCTCTTCGCGTCGGGACGCAGCCACGGCAGCCGCCCATCCTTGCGCAGCATCGCCTGGCGCTCGACCAGCCGGTGCGCGTAATAGATGGGCGCGGGCATGAGCACCGGCGTCTCGTCGCACGCATAGCCGAACATGAGGCCCTGGTCGCCGGCGCCCTGGTTCAGCGGATCGTCCTGGGCGTGATCGACGCCCTGCTTGATGTCGGGGCTCTGCTTGTCGTAGGCGACGAGCACCGCGCAGCCCTTGTAGTCGATGCCGTATTCGGTGTTGTCGTACCCGATGCGCTTGATCATGTCGCGCGCGACCTGGATGTAGTCCACGTTGGCGCTCGTGGTGATCTCGCCCGCCATGAGCACCAGGCCCGTGTTGCACAGCGTCTCCGCCGCGACTCGGGAAGTCGGGTCCTGCGCTAAAATGGCGTCGAGCACCGAATCGGAGATCTGGTCCGACACCTTGTCCGGATGGCCCTCGGAAACCGATTCGGAGGTAAACAGGAACTCGCTTTTCATTTCGGGTAACCCCACAGTCGCATTAGCGGCTATTTTAGCAAAGACCGCGCGGCTTCTCGTCCTTCAATTGAAACTCTTCCTTCGTCCGCTCGCGCGCCTCTCGCTGGGAGCCAACCACGCCGTGGGCGCTTTCCTGGGGCGATTGGTCTATTTCTGCTCGCCGCGCTACCGGATGAGGGTCCTCGACAACCTCGCCGCGAGCGGCCTCGCGCCCTCTTCCGACGACGTGCGCCGCCTGGGCAAGGCGAACGCCGCCGAGATCGGCAAGGGGGCGACCGAGCTCGTGTGGGCGCTCTTCCGTCCCATCGACGAAGTCGCGGCGACGGTGGTGGACCGCGTGGGCTGGGAAGCGGTCGAGAAGCTGCGCGCGCGCGGGCAGGCCATCGTCTTCGTGACGCCGCACCTCGGCAGCTACGACATCGCCGGGCGCTATCTCTGGACCCACCTGCCGATCCTGGCGATGTACCGCCCCCACAAGGTGTTCTGGTTCGACCAGATGATGCGCGAGGGACGCAATCGCGGCGCGGCTCCCGACGGCTCGAACACCGCGCCCGCGACGCTCGCGGGCGTACGCATGGTGCTGAAGCACTTGCGCCGCGGCGGCTGCAGCATCGTGCTCCCCGACCAGGTCCCGGGGTTGGGCGAAGGCGAATGGGTCGATTTCTTCGGGCGTCCGGCGTACACCATGACCCTCGTGGGCCGCCTGCAGCAGGCCTCCGATGCCGCGCTCGTGTTCTGCTACGCCGAGCGCCTGCCCGCGGGGGAGGGCTTCAGGCTGCATCTCGAGCCCCTGGAAGGCGCGCTGCCCGCCGATCGCCGCGACGCGGCGCGCAAGGTGAACGAAATGGTGGAGAGGCTCGTGCGCGAGTGCCCCGCGCAATACCTGTGGGGCTACAACCGCTACAAGCGCCCCGCGGGCGCGCCGGCCGCGCCGGCGCCTTCGGGTGCGGCCTGAGATGCGCATCCTCCTTCTCGGCGCCTCGGGATTCATCGGCCGCGAGATTCTCGCCGCCCTCGCGGCGCGCGGGCACCAGGTGGTGCCCGCGGTGCGCAGCGCCGCGTCGGCGCCGCCCTTCGCGACCGAACGCGCGATCGTCGTCGACCTCGATCGCGACATCGCCGCCGGGACCTGGTTGCCGCGGCTCGACGGCATCGACGCCGTGGTGAATTGCGCGGGCATCCTGCAGGGCACGCGGACCCATTCGATCGACGCGATCCATCGCCTCTCGCCGATCGCACTCTTCGATGCGTGCGCGCAGGCCGGCGTGCGGCGCGTGATCCAGGTCTCGGCCATCAGCGCCGAACGCGGCGCCGGCACCGACTACGCCCTCACCAAGCTCGCCGCCGACGATCACCTGCGCGCGAGCTCCCTCGACTGGATCGTGGTGCGCCCCTCGCTCGTCGTCGCGCGCGGCGCCTTCGGCGGCACCGCGCTCCTGCGCGCGATGGCGGCGCTTCCCTTCGCGATTCCCGTTCCGATGGCGGGCGACCAGCGCTTCCAGCCGATCCACGTCGACGATCTCGCCGCGCTCATCGTGAAGGGCCTGGAAGGCGATGCGCTCGTGCGGCGCACCATCGACGCCGTCGGTCCCGAGGTCGTCACGCTGCGCGCGCTTCTCGAGGACTATCGCCGCTGGCTCGGCTTCGAGGCGGTTCCCGTGGTGTCGATTCCGCGCGGACTGGTGAGGGCCGCGGCGCGCGTCGCGGACCGGTTCGGCGGCGCGCTCAACTCGACATCACTCGCGCAGCTCGAATACGGCAACACCGGGGATTACGCGACATTCAAGGCCGTGACCGGCATCGAGGCGCTCGGCTGGAAGGAGCAGCTCGCGCTATATCCCGCGCACCTCCAGGATCGCTGGCACGCGCGGCTGCATTTCGTGCGGCCGATCCTGCGCGCGAGCCTCGCGGTGCTGTGGCTCGTGTCGGGATTCGTGGGCCTCGCGGCGCTGCGTCAGTGGGCGCCGCTCGTCGCCTCCGGCACGGGCATGCATGTCGTCCCCGCGGGCGCCGCACTGGTGGTCGCCTGCGTCGCCGACATCGCGATCGCGGCCCTCCTGATGCGACGCTGGAAGCCGCGAAGGCTCGCTCTGGTCCAGGTGCTCGTCATCTGCGGCTACAGCGTGTTCGCGACGATCCTCTGGCCGTCGCTGTGGGCCGAATCGCTCGGCCCGCTCCTGAAGAACGTGCCGATCCTCGCCGCGGTGCTCGCCCTCGGGGCCATCGAGGAAGAACGCCGATGAACGCCTACCTCCTGGCCAAATGGCTGCATGTGGCGGGAGCCGCGGTCCTCCTCGGAACCGGGATCGGAATCGCGTTCCATCTCTGGATCGCGGTGCGCGGCGGGAACGGGGTCGCGATCGCCACCGCGGCACGCGCCACCGTGCTCGCGGATTTCGTCTTCACGCTGCCCGCGATCGTGCTGCAACCGCTCACGGGAATCGCGCTCGCGTCCGCCATGGGCTATCCCCTGGCATCTCCATGGATCGTCGCTTCGTTCGCGTTGTACCTCGTCGCGGGAGCGTGCTGGATTCCGGTGGTGTTCATCCAGCTGAGGCTTCGCGCGCTGGCGGAGAAGGCCGCGCTGGACGGCGCGCCCCCGGGAGAGGAATTCCATCGTCTCGCGCGCCGCTGGTTCCTGCTCGGCTGGCCCGCGTTCATCGCGGTCGCCGCAATCTTCTGGCTCATGATCGCTCGGCCGGCGTGATTTCCAGCGGGTAACATCGCGCATGCAATTCCTGAGAAAGGTCGGCACCTGGACGGGCGTCTTCGTCCTCTGGCTGGTGCATTTCCTGCCCCTCGAATGGATCGGCGCGATCGGCGCGGCCCTGGGCTCGATCCTCTATCGCTTCGGACGCGGGCGCGTCACGCGCGTGAACCTCGCATTGTGCTTTCCGGAGATGAGCGAGCGCGAGCGCCACGAGCTCGGGCTGAAGCATTTCAGGATGCTCGGCCGCAATGCCGTCGAGCTTTCGGTGATGGTCTGGGGCTCCGAGAGGGAGCTCCTCGAGCTCATCCAGATCGAGGGCCTCGAGCACCTCAAGGCCGCGGCCGAGGGCGGCAGTCCGGTGATCGTGCTGGCGCCCCATTTCATCGGCCTGAACATGGGCGGCATCCGCGTGGCGCACGAGTATCCGGGCACCTCGAGCATCTACAGCAAGCAGAAGAATCCGGTGCTCGACCGGATCTTCCTCAAGGCGCGCACGCGCTTCGGCAATCCGCACCTGGTGAGCCGCCAGGAGGGGCTGCGCAGCGTCATTCGCGTCATCCGGAGCGGCAAGCCCTTCTACTTCCTTCCCGACATGGATTTCGGCATTCGCGACGCGATCTTCTCGCCCTTCTTCGGGGTGCCCACGGCGACCATCACGGCGCTGCCGCGCCTCGCGAAAATCACGGGCGCCAAAGTGGTCCCCGTCATCACGCGGCAGGTGGGCGCGGGCTACGTCGCGCGCTTCTATCCCGCGTGGGAGGACTACCCGACGGGCGACATCGAGGCCGACGTGCGCCGCATGAACGCATTCATCGAGGATCGCGTGAAGGAGATGCCCGAGCAGTACTTCTGGGCGCACAAGCGGTTCAAGACGCGCCCGCCCGGCGAGCCCTCGCCGTACAAGAGAAAATAGGCGATGCGACTGCGCTTCACCAAGATGCATGGACAGGGCAACGACTTCGTCGTGATCGACGCCGTGCGCCAGCGCGTCTCGCTCTCGGCCGGCCAGGTGCGCGCCCTCGCCGACCGGCACTTCGGGATCGGCTGCGACCAGCTTCTCGTCGTCGAGAAGCCCGCCTCGCCCGAGAACGATTTCCGCTACCGCATCTTCAACGCCGACGGCGGCGAGGTCGAGCAGTGCGGCAACGGCGCGCGCTGCTTCGCGCGCTTCGTGCTCGACGAAGGCCTCACCGACAAGAGGGAGATCCGCGTGGAGACCGCGAGCGGCGTGATCCGGCCGAAGATCGAGGCCTCCGGCGAGATCACGATCGACATGGGGGCGCCGCGCTTCGCGCCCGGCGAGGTGCCGTTCACGGCGGATGAAACCCGCCTCGTCTATCCGCTCGTCGTTGCGGGCGTCACCCGGCAGGTGAGCGTGCTTTCCATGGGCAACCCCCACGCCGTACAGGTGGTCGAGGACGTCGAGCGCGCGCCCGTCGCGACGGAAGGCCCTCTCATCGAAAATCATCCCGCGTTCCCGAAGCGGGTGAACGCGGGCTACATG
>JADGRS010000206.1 GCA_017880705.1 Burkholderiales bacterium | reverse complement strand
ATCCCGCCACATCGGCGGCGCCCGCCGTCAAGGCGGCGGCGGATGCAAGCGCCGCAATGCACGAACGGAAGCCGGCAAGTCTCATCGCATTCTCCCCGGGACGATGCGGTTCACGAGCGTTCTGGTCCGGCCCTCGCCCGCCCTGCGGCGAGGTGGACGCTATCTTAGCGCACGCGATGTTCCACGGCCCCGCAACGGCCCCGCCGGCCGCCGCGGGACCAGGCTGCCGCACAACAACAGCCTTGACAAGTGTTGCCTAGGCAAATATAGTCATGGCAAACCTCCCCCGAGGACGCCATGCCCAAGATCTCCATCCCCGCCGACTTCTACCGCCCCAGCGCCTATTGCGCCGAGGAAAGCGTCGGCTACCTCATGAAGCGCGTGCAGATGTCCATCGTGTACCAGGTGGACAAGCGGCTCGCCGAACACGGCCTCACGAGCGCGCAGTGGGGGCCGCTCATGCGAATGCAGATCGCCGGAGGCGGCTCGACGGTGGCGGAGCTCGCGCGGTGGATGCAGGTCGATGCCGGCGCCATGACGCGGCTCCTCGACCGCCTCGAGAAGAAGGGCCTGTGCAAGCGAGTTCGCTCGACCGAGGACCGGCGTGTGGTGCGCGTCGAGCTCACCGGCAAGGGGAAGACGGCGATGGCCGAGGTGCCTGCGGTGCTCGCGGAAGTGATGAACGCGCATCTCGCCGGCTTTTCCAAGACCGAATGGAATGCCCTCAAGACATACCTCCAGCGCATGGTCGAGACCGGCGACGCGCTGCGCGAAAAAGGCTGATGCCATGAAACTCTTCCGGAAGTACGCGGACTGCTGCGCCGGCGGCAAGAGCGAATACCGCGATCCGAATGCGCGCGGGCTCCTTTCGATCCTGGCGATGATCGCCGCCGCCCTCGCCTCAGCGGCGCTTCTCATCCTGGGCGGTTGCGCGAGCAGCGCCGGAATCAGGTCCGTCGCGCAAACGATCGCTCCCGAAACCGCGGGCCTCGATTCCCGGGCGAAGACGCCCGAGCTCGCGGCCGACTGGTGGCGCAGCTTCGACGAGCCCGCGTTGAACGACCTCGTCGAGCGCGCGCTCGCCGGCAGCCCGACACTCAAGGTTGCGCAGGCGCGCATGACGCGCGCCCTCGCCGCGGTCGCGGGCGCGCAAGCCGCCGCGGGCCCCCAGGTCAACGGCGAGCTCGACGTGACGCGCGAGCGACTGAGCGCGACCAGCATCTACCCGCCGCCGCTCGGCGGCTCGATCGTGACGCTCGCGAACGGGCAGATCGGCGGCTCGTGGGAGCTCGATTTCTTCGGCCGCAACCGCGCGGCGATCGATGCCGCGATCGGCACGCAGCGCGCGGCGCAAGCCGATCTCCAGGCGGCGCGCATCCTCCTCGCGAGCAGCATCGCGCGCGCTTACGGGCAGCTCGGACGCCTCATCGGGCAGCGGGAGATCGCGGAGCGCACGCTGAAGCAGCGCGAAGACTTGCTCGCCCTCACGCGCCAGCGCGTGCAAAGCGGCCTCGACACGAACGTGGAGCTGCGCCAGAGCGAGGGCGCGCTTCCCGACACTCGCCAGCAGATCGAGCAGCTCGACGAGCAGATCGCCCTCACCCGCCATGCCCTCGCCGCGTTCACCGCGCAGCCACCCAACGCGCTCGACGGCCTGACCGTGACGCTGCGAAGCGTGAAACCGATTCCCGTTCCCGCCGTCGTGCCCGCCGATCTCCTGGGCCGCCGCGCGGACATCACCGCCGCGCGCTGGCGCATCGAATCCGCTCTCGGCGACGTGAAGAACGCGAAGGCGCAGTTCTATCCGAACATCAACCTCACCGCCTTCATCGGCCTCAACAGCATCGGCTTGAGCCGGTTCCTCAAGTCGGACAGCGAGCAGTACGGCGTGGGACCCGCGCTTCGCCTGCCGATCTTCGACTCGGGGCGCCTGCGCGCGAACCTCAGCGGCAAGGCCGCGGACCTGGACGTCGCGATCGAGAGCTACAACGTCGCGGTCATCGATGCCGCGCACGACACGGCCGACCAGCTCGCATCGCTGCGCTCCGTCGCCTTCCAGCAGGCGCAGCAGGCGAGCGCGCAAGCCGCGGCGGAATCGGCCTACGACCTCGCGACGCAGCGCTACAAGGCGGGCATCACCAACTACCTCACGGTCCTGAATGCCGAGTCCACGGTGCTCAGCCAGCGCCGCCAGTTCGTCGACCTGAAGGCACGCGAGCTCGACGTGCAGATCGCATTGATCCGCGCGCTGGGCGGCGGCTATGTCCCCGACACGCAACGTCTCGCGCAAGACTGAATTCCCGGAGAAATTCCATGGCCTCCCCCGAAAGCAACACCGCAGCCCAAGGCAATCCGGCCCGCAAGATGGCCATCACCGCCGTGACGATCCTCGTCCTGATCGGCGCCATCGCGTACGGCGTGTACTGGGCTCTCGTGCTGAACCACTTCGAGTCCACCGACAACGCGTACGTGCAGGGAAATGTCGTGCAGATCACGCCGCAGGTCGTCGGCACGGTCGTCGCGATCAACGCCGACGACACCGACCACGTGAAGGCGGGACAGGTCCTCGTGAAGCTCGATCCCGCCGATGCCCAGGTCGTCCTCGACCAGGCGGAGGCGCAGCTCGCGCAGACGGTGCGCGAAGTGCGCACGCTCTACGCGAACAACGGCACGCTGAGCGCCCAGATCGCCCAGCCCGAGGCCGAATCGGCGCGCGCCCAGAGCGACCTCGCGCGAGCGCAAGACGACGTGTCGCGACGCGCGCCGCTGGTCGCGTCGGGCGCCGTCGGCAAGGAAGAGCTCGATCACGCCACGGCGCAGCTCGCGGCCTCGAGGAACAGCGCCACCGCCGCGCAATCGGCGGTGCTGGCGGCCCGCGAGCAGCTCGCCTCCAGCCAGACGCTGACGGACGGCACCGCGATCGATCAACATCCCAACGTTCTCCGGGTCTCGGCCAAGGTGCGCGAGGCTTATCTCGCGCTCAAGCGCGCGGAGCTCCTCGCGCCGGTCGACGGGTATGTCGCGAAGCGAAGCGTCCAGCTGGGCCAACGCGTCCAGGCCGGCACGCCGCTGATGTCGGTGATCGCGCTGAACCAGGTCTGGGTCGAAGCCAACTTCAAGGAGAGCCAGCTTCGGAACCTGCGCATCGGCCAGCCGGTCGAGCTCATCGCCGACGTGTACGGGAAGAAGGTCGACTATCACGGCACCATCGAAGGCCTCGGCGCGGGCACGGGCGCGGCCTTCGCGCTTCTGCCCGCCCAGAACGCGAGCGGCAACTGGATCAAGGTCGTGCAGCGCGTTCCCGTGCGCATCGCCCTCGATCCCAAGGAGCTCGCTGAACATCCCTTGCGCGTGGGCCTGTCGATGGAGGCCACGGTCGACGTGAGCAAGACCGACGGGCGCGTCCTCGCCGACGCATCGCGCGTGTCCATGGCCAACCATACCGACGTGTTCGACCAGGTCAACAGCGCCGCCGACGCCGAGGTGCGCAGGATCATCGCCGCGAACGGCGCGCGCCGCGCGAGCCTCGCCGTCGCAAGCGCGGCGCCGCTGAAGTAGCGCGGGCTCCCATGTCTTCCGACTCCGCCGCGCTGCCCGGCCCGACTCGCGCCGCGGATCCGCCCGCCGCCGCGCCGCAGGCCACGGCGTATCCGCCGCTCGCCGGCATCGACCTGGTGCTCGGCACCTTCGCGCTGTCGCTCGCGACGTTCATGAACGTGCTCGACACCTCGATCGCGAACGTGTCGATCCCGGCGATCGCGGGCGACATGGGCGTGAGCCCCTCCCAGGGCACCTGGGTGATCACCTCGTTCGCCGTCGCCAACGGCATCTCGGTTCCGCTCACCGGGTGGCTCACGCAGCGCTTCGGCCAGGTGCGGCTCTTCACCGCCAGCGTGCTCCTCTTCGTCATCGCGTCGTGGCTGTGCGGGCTTGCGCCGAACATCGGCGTGCTGATCGCGTTTCGCGTCGTGCAGGGTCTCGTCGCGGGCCCGATGATTCCGCTTTCGCAGACGCTCCTCCTCGCGAGCTACCCGAGGGCGAAAGCAGGCACCGCGATGGCCATGTGGGCGATAACCGTGCTGGTGGCCCCCGTGGCCGGGCCGCTCCTGGGCGGCTGGATCACCGACAACATCTCGTGGCCGTGGATCTTCTACATCAACATTCCGGTGGGCCTCTTCGCCGCCGCGCTCACCTGGTCGATCTACCGCGAGCGCGATCCGGGCCCGCGGCGCGTGCCGCTCGACTACGTGGGCCTCGGCCTGTTGATCGTCTTCGTCGGCTCGATGCAGATCATGATCGACAAGGGCAAGGAGCTCGACTGGTTTTCGTCGGGGCAGATCGTCCTGCTGGCGGTGGCCGCGGTCGTGGGCTTCATGTTCTTCCTCGCGTGGGAGCTCACCGAGAAGCATCCGATCGTGGACCTGCGCCTCTTCGCGCTGCGCAACTTCACGGCGGGCACGCTCGCGCTGTCGGTCGCCTATGGCGTGTTCTTCGGCAACGTCGTGCTGCTGCCGCTCTGGCTTCAGCAGTACATGGGCTACACCGCGACGTGGGCGGGGCTCGTGACGGCGCCCGTGGGCGTTCTCGCGATCATCCTCTCGCCCTGGGTCGGCAAGAACGTGACCCGGATCGATCCGCGCAAGCTCGCCACGGTGTCCTTCATCATCTTCGCCCTCGTCCTGTGGATGCGCTCGCACTTCAACACGCAGGCCGACGTCATGACGATCCTCATTCCCACCGTGATCCAGGGCGCGGCCATGGCCTTCTTCTTCATCCCGCTCCAGGCAATCGTATTCGCGGGGCTCACGCCGGATCGCATGCCGTCGGCGGCCGGCCTCTCGAACTTCGTGCGCATCACGGCCGGCGCCATCGGGACCTCGCTCTTCACCACGTTCTGGGAGAACCGGGCGATCCTGCATCACGCCCAGCTGGCGGAGTCGATAAACCGCGGCAACAACGCGGCGACCCAGAGCCTGGACCAGTTCGCGGCCAACGGCTTCAGCTACGATCAGTCCCTGGCGAGCATCAACCGCACGATCGACCAGCAGGCGTACACGATGGCCGTGAACGACATGTTCTACCTCTCGTCGATGCTGTTCCTGCTGATGATCGGCGTGATCTGGCTGTCCAAGCCCAAGCCGGGAGCGGTCCCCGGCGGCGGAGCTCATTAGGTCCCGAAGGCCCGTACCAGTGCCCGGATCCGCAATGACGAGCCGCCTGCGAGTGTCCTTCGCGATCGCTGCGATCATGCTCTGCGGCCGCGCGGCCGCGCAGGATCTTCCCGCGCAGGATCCGCCAGGGATGAAGAACTGGTTCGGCGATCCGTTCTTCCAGCTCACCCGCCAGATCGATTCGTGCCCGCAGCCATTGGGTCCCCTCATGTCGGAAGATGAGGCGCTGCGCTACTCGCACCATCGCGCGGAGCGCGGAACGCGCTGCTACCAGGAGAAGCGCTGCCGCCTGCCGAGCTCCTACGACTACGACCGCGAGATCGCCGCGCGCATACAAAGCGATGTCGCGGAGAAGCGCCTGCCCTTGCCGCGCTCCACGCTCTGGGTGCTGGTGCAGGGACGCCGCGTGTGGATCCAGGGGTGCGTCGCGCCGGGCTACCGTCGCGGCGCTTTGAGCGCGAAGCTCAAGCGCGTTCCCGACGTCGAGCTCGCGATGGAAGAAGTGCGGATCGGCGCGGGCGGCGCGATTCCCTATCGGACGCGCTGAGCGGGATTCGAGCTAGACCCGCGCTCTGCGCAGCGCCTCGAAGCTGCGAGGCTCCCATTCGCGTTGCGCCACGAGCGGGCAGGCGCCGAGCGGCTCGGCGCTGCTTCGGGTCAGCGGGTCCCCGGGGGGACCATCGGCCCCGAGCCCATGTTGCTCTCGCCGAGTCTTTCGATTTCGTCCCTCGACATGGTTCTTACGCCGTCGGCATAGGGCGTGCGCTTCGAGGCGATGTTGCTGCCGGTGCGGTACTCCCTCTCGACGTACGGCTCCTTGCTGGTGCTGTCCGCGGTCGTGGCGCATCCCTCGAGCGCGAGCGCGGCGACGACGGCGGCGAGCAATGAGACTCTCATCATTCTGCTTTCCTTGTGGGCTTGGGGGTTGGATGGGCTGCAACGATCGGCTGCAGCGATAACTATCGCGTACATCGCCGATTAGCGCAACTGGAAGCGCCCATCGGCGAAGAC
>JADGRS010000205.1 GCA_017880705.1 Burkholderiales bacterium | reverse complement strand
GAGCGCGAGTTCAACCTTTCGTGGGCAGCGGCGAATCGTCCCGACAACAAGATCGTTGCCGGGAAGTTCTGGACGCCGGAATCGAAGGACCCGCAGTTTTCCGTCGAGGAGGGGCTCGCGAAGACGCTCGGCATCAAGGTGGGCGACATGCTCACCTTCGACGTGGCGGGATCGCGATTCACGGCGAAGGCGACGAGCCTCCGCAAGGTGGACTGGGATTCGTTCAAGCCCAATTTCTTCGTGATCGCGAGCCCGAGCGTCCTCGCGTCCTATCCCGCGAGCTGGATCACGAGCTTCCATTTGCCGTCGGGACGCGACGACGTGATCAGCGGGCTCGTGCGCCAGTTTCCCAACGTGAGCGTGATCGATCTCTCGGCGCTGATGGCGCAGTTCCAGCGCATCACAGATCAGGTGTCGCGCGCGGTGGAGTTCGTGTTCCTCTTCGCGATCGCCGCGGGGCTGGTCGTGCTGTTCGCCGCGATCTCGTCGACGCAGGACGAGCGCGTCTTCGAGGGCGCGATTCTTCGCACGCTGGGCGCGAGCCGCCATCAGCTCATGGTGCTGCAGCTCGCGGAATTCCTGGCGATCGGATTGCTGGCGGGCGTCATCGCCTCCGCGGGCGCCGTCGCCCTCGCGATGGTCCTCGCCGACCGCGTGCTCGGCATTCCCTACGAATTCCACTGGGGCCTGCCGTTGGCGGGCATCGTGATTGGCGGCGCGGGCGTCGCGATCGCGGGGCTCCTCGGCACTCGCCGCGCCGTGAGCTCGCCGCCATTGGCGACGATTCGCGCCGTCACTTGAGCCGGGCACATCGCGAATGAAACACTTGATTTCAATTCTCTTGTCCGTCTCAACCACGGCGTGTGCTCTGCCGCCATCGGAATACGTGGGCGCGCCGATTCAGGGCCGCGTCGTTGACTCGAAAACGCGAGAGCCACTGGCCGACGTGCTCGTACTCGCGCAGTGGCAGCTGCAAGGAGGCCTTGAGGGCCACTCGATCGGGGTCCTCCACGTCGAAGAGACGAAGAGCGACGCCGCAGGCGCATTCCGGATCGCTGGCTGGGGTCCCGTTGCCCGTCCTGCAGACGGTCGGCTGGGCGATTCCGATCCGCAGCTCCTGGTCTTCAAGAGCGACTTCTTGCCAGTCACTCTTTCCAACTATGGCCACTCTTCACCAGGTACTCGCATTAACTTGTCGCTTCGCGAATCCTTCTGGGATGGCAAGACGATCGCCCTTCAACGCTTTGACGGCTCCGTAAACGAATACGGCAAGCGAATTTTGCCGGTTCTCGCCGGCGCCACCCACTTTCTATACCTTGGAGACACATGCTTGTGGAAGCGCGTGCCAAGGACCGTGAGGGCATTCGACATCGAGATGGTTCGCGATGGGAAAGCCGGTGTTCCTCTTACGGGGACGCTGTCGCTGTCCCATCTGATGATTAAGTCCGCTTGCGGGCCATTCGACGATTTCTTGAAGGCATACGATGAAGCAAGATGAGCCCGGCCTTTCTCACCTACCAGGTCTTATGACCGAGTGACACCCGGATGCCGCGCGACGTAGCGCGAGATGCGCGGGGGATCCTCGGCGATGTGGTGGGCATGTCGGCGTTGCTGCAGCGCCTCGTCGGCGGCGGTGAAGCGGTCGAAGCGGCGCAGGTAGTCGACCCACGTGACGCAGGCGAAGTACTCGACGAAGCGTTCGGGCCGCTCGATGTCCTCGAAGAGGCCCCACGAGACCGCGCCCGCGCGCAGCCTCGCGCCGCGCGATTCGGCCATCACCTCCTCGAACTCCGGGCGGCGCGCTGGATCGATGTGGTACTCGATCGTGACCATCACCGGGCCGTCGTCCAGCTCGATCGGGAGCGCCGGGACCGGCTCCTGCCAGGGCCGCGTCGGCGTGTGATCCTCGGAGCCTTCGAGCGTGCGCCCGCGCGTGAACGCGAGGAATGCCACCATGCTCACCGCGCAGGCGGCGAGGCTCGTGGGCACGCTCGAGTGCTCGGCGATCTTTCCCCAGATCACGGCGCCCAGCGCCGCGCCCCCCATGATCGCCATCTGGTAGATCGCCATGCCGCGCGCGCGCACCCAGTCGGGAAGTGCCAGCTGCGCGGCGATGGTCACGGAATTCGCGACGAGGATCCACGCGGCGCCCGAGGCGACCATCGCGGGAACGGCGATCCACACGCTGGGGGCGAATGCGAGCGTCGCGATGCCGATCGCGTTGATGATCGAGCCGCCCACGACGATCTCGTCGCGAGTCCAGCGCATCCGCAGCCGCGGGATGAGCGTGCTCACTGCGATGGCGCCGAATCCCAGCGACGAAAGGAGCAGCGTGTACGTGAACGCGCCCTCGTTGCCGCCCAACTGTTTCGCGACGAGCGGGAGGAGGGCGAAGACCGCCGTGGCGTGGAGGAAGAAGACCGCCGTGCGCACGAGCGCATCGCGCAGGCGCCGCGATTCGCGCGCGAACTGGAAGCCCAGGCGCATGGCCCCGATGAAGCGCTCGCCGGGAAGGACCGACGGTTTGGTCTCGCGCTTCCAGCGGAAGAGCACGATGGCCGCGACGATCGAGACCACGAAGTTGACCGCGTAGACGTATTCGGTGCCGGCCGAGGCGATGATCGCGCCGGCGACGAGCGGGCCTATGACCCGCGACGTATTCACCGCCACGGCATTCAACGCGAGCGCGTCGCCCAGCTGGGAGCGCGGCACGACCTCCGGAAGGATCGCGGCATAGACGGGCCAGCGAATCGCGAGCCCGATGCCGTTGGTGAAGACGAGGGCGAGGAGCACCGGCGCGGTGAGATGCCCGGCGAGCGCGAAGCTGCACAGCAAGGCCGCCGTCGACGCGATCCAGAACTGGGAAACCAGGAAGTAGCGGCGCCGGTCGAGAATGTCGGCGAGCGCGCCGCTCGGCAGGCCGAACAGGAACACCGGGAGCGACGACGCGGTCTGCACCAGCGCGATCAGCGTGGGCGAGGAGGTGAGCGACGTCATGAGCCAGGCCGACGCCACGTCGTTCATCCACATGCAGACGTTGGACGCCATCCAGACGAGCCAGAGCACCCGGAACGTGGGCAGGCGCAGCGGCGCCCAAGTCGATTTCCTCTCGACTTTCGGCTCTTCGGGCGCGGGGAGATTCTCGCTCATGGATGCGGGCTGGTCATCGGTGGAAAGGTTATCACCTGCGTATAATCGCGGCTCCCGCACGCAGCCCATCTTCGATGCCCCGCAGCGCCCCGGCGTTCCACGCGTCGCCGTATCTCCTGCTCACCCTCACGATTCTCTTCTGGTCGATCAACTGGGTGATCGGCCGGGCGATCACGGGGCACGTGTCGCCGCTCGCGTTCACCTTCATCCGCTGGGTGGGAGCGCTCGCGGTGATGCTGCCCTTCGCGTGGCCCCAGGTCCGCGACCAATGGCCCGCGATCCGCAAGCGCTGGAGGCTCGTCGCGTGGCTCGGGTTCTGGGGTACGGGGCTGCACAACATGTTCGCTTACGCGGGGCTGCAGTACACCACCGCCACCAACGGCGTGATCCTCAACAGCTCCGTGCCGATCATGATCATCGTGATCGGATGGCTCGTGTATCGCGACACGATCACGCGCGTGCAGGCGCTCGGCGTGGCGGTCTCGCTCGTGGGCGTGCTCGCGATCCTCACGCACGGCGATCCCGCGATCCTCGCGCAGCTGCGTCTCAACAAGGGAGACCTCATCGTCCTCGCGGGGATGATCTTCTGGGCGGCGTATACCGTGTTCCTGCGCATGAAACCACCGGAGATCTCGGGCCTCGCGCTCCTTGCGTGCTGCGCGACGGTGGGCGTCGTGCTCTTGCTGCCGCTCTTCGTCGTCGAGATGTTGTTCTTCGGCGGCCACGTCGAGTTCACTCCCGCGACGGTCGCCGCGATGGCGTACGTGGCGGTGTTTCCGTCGTTCGTGGGCTACGTCTTCTGGAATCGCGCGGTGCACGAGATCGGATCCAACGTCGCCGGAATCTTCATGCACCTGATGCCGGTGTTCGGAAGCCTCCTCGCGTGGATCTTCCTCGACGAGCGCATCCAGCCGTATCACGTCGCCGGCATCGGGCTGATCCTGGGCGGCATCACCCTCACCACGCGCGGGCGCCGCGTCGTGCCGGTCGCGGAGCCCGAGCCGTGATCGTTTGGCGCGCGGCGCGGTCGAACACGGAATAGCGAGGCGAGCGATGGAGCTGATTCTCTGGAGGCACGCGGAAGCCGAGGATGCCGGCGGCGGGGGCGACCTTGCGCGCAGCCTCACGAAGCGAGGGCGCAAGCAGGCGGCGAAGATGGCCGAATGGCTGAAGCCGCGGCTCGAGGGCGATTGGCGCGTCCTGGTGAGCCCCGCCAATCGCACGCTGCAGACCGTCGAGGCGCTGGACCTGGCCTTCGAGGTGAGCGATGCGGCGTCGACGGACACGTCGCCCCAGAAGCTCCTGAGCGAAACCGGATGGCCCTCGGCGGGGCGCAATGTCCTCGTGGTGGGACACCAGCCGACGCTGGGGGAAGTGGCCGCGCAACTGCTGCGCGGCGGCGAGGGCGGTGTCTCGGTGCGCAAGGGCGCGGTGTGGTGGTTTTCCACCCGCGAGCGCGACGGCAAGGTCGAGACGACGCTGAAAGCCGTGGTGAATCCGGACATGGTCGAGGAGTAAAATCTCCGCCACGAAGCTCACGCCCGAGCAGCTCGCCGCTTTCGACAAGGACGGCTACCTGTTCTTCCCGTCGCTTTTCACGCCGGAAGAGATCAGGACCCTCACCGACGAGGTGCCGCGCCTCTACGCGTAGCATCGTCCGGAGAACATCCGCGAGAAGGGCAGCGACGCCGTGCGCACCAACTTCGCGGCGCACCTCTACAGCGAGCCCTTCGCGAGGCTCGCCCGCCATCCGCGCATGATCGACCCGGTGAAGCAGATCTACGGCGAAGACCTGTACATGCACCAGTTCAAGATCAACGGCAAGCAGGCCTTCAGTGGCGACATGTGGCAGTGGCACCAGCCTGGTACAGATGGTCGATGCGGTCGGTGTTGAAGAGCGAGGTGCGGCGCTTGACGCCATGCACTTCGTAGCCCTTACCGATCAGGAATTCGGCCAGATACGCGCCGTCCTGGCCGGTAATGCCGGTGATCAGGCCTTTTTCATTTCATCCTTCGGGGTGCGGGGGCTGTGCGGCAAGATGGTCGGTGGTGGCAGCACGCTCAATGGAATGTTGCGTGGATGATGCAAAATTTTCCTGATCGCTGAAATTGACCACGGAGGCCACCACAAATTGCGGGCGCTTGTTAATCGTGAGAAATACCCGGCCCATATATTCTCCAATTGCACCCAGCGCCAGAAGTTGAATTCCGCCCACCATTAGCACCATGACCATCAATGAGGTCCATCCCTCCGGAACACGGTCATTTCCGAGGCGCATCGCGACCAGGTATGCGGCGAGCAGCAGTCCCAGGCAAGAAAAGAACAACCCGATAAGCGACGCAAGTCGCAATGGGGCGATTGAGAAGTTGGTGGCCATTTTTAGCCAGAGCGATGTGGATCGCGCGAAGCCGTAGCCGCTGTGACCAGATAGGCGCGGGTGGTGCTCGACAGTGACTTCGGCAATGTTAGCGGTGATCGTCAGGATGAGGCCGTCGAGATAAACGTGTGGGCCGTGATATTTGACGAGTTCGTTGCGAATTTCACGGTTGATTGCCTTGAAAGGCGAGAGGTACAGGCCCGGAGGTTTCTTCAGCAGGTAGCCCGCGACACGGTCGTTGATCGCACTGCCTACGACCTTCCATCTTGCATGGTGTCGTCTGGTGAAGTCTGCGTAACACACGTCGTAGCCTTGCTGTACCTTTTCGTACAGGCTAGGAATGTCGTAAGGCGAGTGTTGAAGATCATCATCCATCATCACGATCACGTTGCCGGAGGCGAAATTCAGGCCAGCCATAATCGCGTTGTGCTGACCCGCATTCTTCCTCAATCCTAGTGCCTTCAAATAGGATCGTTCGACAGCCAACTCGCGAATCACGGTCCAGCTATCGTCGGGCCCGCAGTCATTCACCAGTACAATCTCGAATTCATCCTCCGAGAGCAATCGTGCGGTCAGAGCGTCGTGGATCTGCCGCACGAGCTCCGGCAGAATGGCGGCGCTACCGTAGACCGGTATCACGACCGAAAGCTTACGCAAGCTT
>JADGRS010000204.1 GCA_017880705.1 Burkholderiales bacterium | reverse complement strand
ACGGGGGTGTGGAGCGGGGCGCCGCGCTCCTTCCAGTCGGGAAAGAGCTCGCTCAATGCCCGGGGATCGATCACCGCGCCCGAGAGGATGTGCGCTCCGACCTCCGAGCCCTTCTCCACGATGCAGACCGTGAATTCCTTCCCCTGCTCGGCGGCGAGCTGTCGGAAGCGGATCGCGGTGGCAAGCCCGGCCGGGCCCGCGCCCACCACGACCACGTCGTAGGTCATCGATTCGCGTTCGCTCATGTTTCGATTCTACTTAAAAGCACTCAAGACGATCACACGGAGCACACGGAGTCCCACGGAAGACACGGAATGGTCATCGTATTTCGACGGCATGGCGTTGCAAGTGGGTATGCAGGCAGGAGAAGGGCAATGGACAGGAGGAGCCGGTGACGATCGAATTTCGCGGCTTTGCGACCGAAACGGCCTACCGCGCGGACCTGATCGTGGAGGACCCTGTCTTGCTGGAGCTGAAATCCGTTGAAACGTTGCTGCCCATCCACGAAGCCCAGATCCTGACCTACCTCAAGTTTCTCAAGCTACGTGTGGGGCTGCTGCTGAACTTCAATGTGACAAGCCTGAACAAGGGAGTGCGCCGGTTTGTTCGCTAGGCCCCAGCGTCTCAGCACGGCTCGACCTTTCTGACTCGACCCTCTTCCGTGTACTCCGTGGGACTCAGTGTGCTCCGTGTGACCGTCTTGACGACGCGGCACGCGTCCACGAGTTGAGGAGGGCGCGAGCCTCGAGCGAGATTTCCGAGGCCGTGAGGCCGGCCGGCCCGATGCCACGCGCCACCAGGGCGTCTGCCGCGGCGCCGTGGAGGCAGACGGCATACTGAAGCGCCCTTTCCGGATCGAGCTTCTGGGCGAGGAGGGCGCCGACGATTCCGGCGAGGACGTCGCCGCTGCCCGCTGCAGAGAGTCCCGGGTTGCCGGTGGCGTTCACCGACCAGCGTCCGTCCGGAAATGCGCAGATGCTGCCCGCGCCCTTGAGGACGACGCGCGCATTGAAGCGCTTCGCCAGCGCGAGCGCGGAGCCGAGACGGTCCCCGTTCACTTGCCCCGAATCGCAGTGGAGAAGGCGCGCGGCTTCGGCGGGGTGCGGCGTGAGGATCGCGGGCGCCTTCACGCGCGCCGCGAGACCCGTTTCGAGGGTGGCACTGAAGGCGATCGCGTTGAGCGCGTCCGCATCGAGCACCAGCGGCTTCGGCGAGGCGATGAGCGCGGGCATCACGGTGCGTTCGAACATCGAGACCGACGTGGCCGAAGGAGACCGGCCCGCGCCGGGCCCGGCGACGATCACGTCCGCCTCCATCGCATCGTCGATGGAGCCCAGCATGAGCTCGGGGTACGCGAGATCGAGCGCCGGCCCGTCGCTCGCGAGGAGCCCGGTGCGCACTTTTCCGGCGCCGCAGAGGAGCGCGGCGCGCGCGGCGAGGAGCGCCGCGCCGACCATGCCGCGATTGCCGCCGATCACGCCGACCGAGCCGAAATTGCCCTTGTGAGAGTTCGCATGGCGCGGACCGAGCCACGGAGCGACCGAGTCCGGCGTCGCGAGGAATCCACGGGCATCGCGGCGGGCCTCGTCGCCGGTCCCGAGGTCGTCGAGCTCGAGCTCGCCGCGGTATTCGATTCCATCGGCGGTGAGCAGCCCGATCTTGTGGGCGATGAACGTGAGGGTGCGCGTCGCGCGCACGGCAATTCCCCGGGCGAGTCCGCTCGCCGCGTCGAGCCCGCTCGGCACGTCGATGGCGAGAATCGGCACGCCGCTCTCGTTCATGCGCCGGATGATTTCCGCGAATGCCGGGTCGACGTCGCGCGCGAGGCCGATGCCGAGGAGCCCGTCGACGATCATCGAGGGCGCGAGACCCGCGGGCCATGCGCGCACGACTTGCCCCGCGCGGGATTCGTATCCCGCCTTCGCGGTCCGCGCTTCCACGGCCTTCGGCGCCGCGCCGCCCGCATCGAGCACGACGACGCGGTGAAAGCTCTCCGCGAGGCACGCCGCGGCGACCCACGCATCTCCGCCGTTGTTGCCCGGCCCCGCGACGACCAGGATCGGCGCGCCCGTGTCCGGCGCGAGCCTGCGCGCGGCATCGGCGACGGCGCGCCCGGCGCGCTCCATGAGCGAAGGGGCGCCCGCCCGCGAAGCGCGCCCTTCCACCGCGCGAACTTCCCCGGGCGTGAGAACCGGCACCGGGCTCATGGGACGAGCACCGTGTCGCGCGCTTCGGGGAGAAGGTCCGGATAGTCGAGGCTGTAGTGCAGGCCGCGGCTTTCCTTGCGCGCGAGCGCCGAGCGCACGATGAGCTCCGCGGTGAGCACCAGGTTGCGCAGCTCGATCAGGTCGTTGGAGACGCGGAAGCTCGCGTAGAACTCGTGGATCTCGTCCTGCAGGAGCTGGATGCGATGGCGGGCGCGCTCGAGGCGCTTGGTGGTTCGCACGATCCCGACGTAGTTCCACATCGTGCGGCGAAGCTCGTCCCAGTTGTGCGAGATGACGACCTCCTCGTCGGCGTCGGTCACGCGGCTCTCGTCCCATTCCGGCAGCGCGGGCACGCCCGACACGGGCTGCGCGAGGATGTCGCGCGCCGCGGATTCGGAGAACACGAGGCATTCGAGGAGCGAGTTCGAGGCGAGGCGGTTGGCCCCGTGCAGCCCGGTGCTCGCGACTTCGCCCAGGGCGTAGAGCCCCCGCACGCCGGCACGACCGCGCAGGTCGGTGACGACGCCGCCGCAGGTGTAGTGCGCCGCGGGCACGACGGGGATCGGCTGCGTCGTCATGTCGATGCCGAACTCGAGGCACCGCGCGTAGATCGTCGGGAAGTGGGCCTTGATGAAATCCGCGCCCTTGTGCGTGATGTCCAGGTAGACGCAGTCGATGCCGCGCTTCTTGATCTCGAAGTCGATCGCCCGCGCCACGATGTCGCGCGGCGCGAGCTCGGCGCGCTCGTCGTGCCACGGCATGAAGCGCTCGCCGTCGGGAAGCCTGAGGAGGCCGCCTTCGCCGCGCACCGCTTCCGAGATGAGGAACGACTTCGCGTGCGGGTGGAAGAGGCACGTCGGATGGAACTGGATGAACTCCATGTTCGAGACCGGAGCTCCCGCCCGCCATCCGATCGCGACGCCGTCGCCCGTCGCGGTGTCGGGGTTCGTCGTGTAGAGGTACACCTTGCCCGCGCCGCCCGTGGCGAGCACCGTGTGGCGCGCGGCGAGCGCCTTCACCCGCGCGCCCTTGATGTCGAGGACATAGGCGCCCCATACGCGCGGCTCCCCGGTTTCGCCGAGATGCTTGCGCGAGGTGATGAGGTCGACGCCGATGTGCCACTCCAGCACCTCGATGTTGGGATGGGTCTTCACGCTTTGCACGAGGGTCTTCTGGACCGCGCTCCCCGTGGCATCGGCCGCATGGACGATGCGCCGATGGCTATGCCCGCCTTCCCGCGTGAGGTGCAGCTCGTCCTGGTTGCCGTCATCCCGCGTGAACGGCACGCCCTGGGCGACCAGCCATTCGACGGAGCGTCGCCCGCGCTCCACCACGAAGCGCACCGCGTCGGGCGCGCAGAGTCCCGCCCCGGCCACTAGGGTGTCGCGGATGTGGTCTTCCACGGAGTCGGAGCCGTCGAGCACGGCCGCGATGCCCCCCTGCGCCCAGCTCGAGGCCCCGTCGAGGAGCTCGTGCTTGGTGACGAGGGCCACCTTGCAGTGGTCGGCCAGGTGGAGGGCGGCCGACATTCCTGCCAGGCCGCTCCCCAGGATCAGGACGTCGTAATGGCTCAACAGAGGCGTTTCGGAATGGTGGAAATCGTGCGCGGCATGGACGTAGGCGGCAAGGAACTAATTCGCGGCACCCCTGTCACTTAGGGACACTCAAGAAATGCGCGCCAAAGGAATGAAATCTTTGAGCTTTATAATACCCCAGGAGGCCAAGAAGCCCTTCGTGGCGCCGGCCGCAGAGCGGGGCATGGCAGCACTGCCTCCGACGACGAAAATACCCATCCAAGGCCGAATGAGCGACAGGGAAATCGACCAGCAGCTGGTCGAGAGAGCGCAGCGCGGTGACAAGCATGCTTTCGAGATGCTCGTCCTCAAGTATCAGCGCAAGCTCGAGAGGCTTCTGTCGCGGGTGATTCGCGATCCGACGGAGATCGAGGACGTCGCCCAGGAGGCTTTCATCAAGGCGTATCGGGCGCTCCCCAATTTCCGCGGCGACAGCGCCTTCTACACGTGGCTGTACCGCATCGGCATCAACACGGCCAAGAATTACCTCATCGCGCTCGGGCGCCGCGCGCCCACCTCGACGGAATACGATAGCGAAGAGGCCGAAGGCTTCGAGGATGCCGCCGGCTTGCGCGACATCAATACGCCGGAAAGCGAGCTCGCGTCGAAGCAGATCGCGCAAACGGTGAACGATGCGATCGCCGCGTTGCCGGAGGAGCTGCGCACCGCGATCACGCTGCGCGAGCTCGACGGCCTCTCGTACGAGGAGATCGCGCAGATAATGAGTTGTCCGATCGGAACGGTCCGGTCGCGCATTTTCCGGGCGCGTGAGGCGGTGGCCGAAAAGCTCCGTCCGCAGCTGGGAACGAGCAAGGATAAACGCTGGTAATAACGAAGTCCGGGGCTGCAACCCCTTAAAGCATGGCCCTTCGCGAGAGACGAAGGCCAATCGACAGGAGCACGACATGACCCAGGAAATTTCCTCGCTGATGGACGGCGAGCTTGCGGCGCCCGATGCCGAGCACGCGGCGCGCTCGTGCGGAGCGAGCGAGGAACACAAGGCGACGTGGTATCTGTATCACTGCATCGGCGATGCGATGCGCGGGCAGGCCCCGAGCAGGCTGGAGCTTCCGGGCGGCCTGGCCGCATCGCTCCAGCGCGAGGCTACGGTGCTCGCGCCGAAGCGCCGTCTCGAGATCGCCTACGCCCGCGTGGCGCTGGCCGCCGCCGCTTCGGTCGCCACGGTCGGCGTGGTCGGATGGCTCGGGACCCAGGGCGGGCAAGGCGCTTCGGCACCGGTAGTCGCGAAAGTCTCGTCGGCGATCCAGCCGGTCGCGAACAAGGCGACGTTCTCGGCGCGCGACGCGATTCCGCCTCTCGAGGTGCAGGCTTACCTCACCGCGCACCGCCAGATTCCTCCGCCGGAGCTCTATCGCCCGGTGAACAACCGAGCCCCGGCCGCCGCTCGATGAGAGCATCGGCTTTGCCGGGCGGGTGCCGTTGGATTCCGGCCCTCGCCCTCGGGGTGGCGTGGGGCGCCCAGGCAGCGCCCGGCGACGACCCTCTCGCCTGGCTGGAACGGGCCGCCCAGGCGGCTCGCTCCATTTCCTTCGCCGGCACCTTCGCGCACAGCAACGGCGATCGCGCGTCGGCGGTGCGCATCACGCACGTGAGCTCGGGCAACGACGAGCACGAGCGCATCGAGCCGCTCGACGGCCCGCCCCACGAGATCGTTCGCCACAACGACGAGATGCTCTGCTATTTCCCCGACGCCAAGACGGTCCGCCTCGATCGCCGCGTCACGGCGAGATTCTTTCCCGCGGTCGTCTCCGCGAGCTCCGCGACGGTGGCCGCGAGCTATGAAGTGACGCTCGGCCCGACGGAGCGCATGCTCGGCTACGATTGCCGCTGGATCCGCCTCGACCCCAGGGATGGGCTGCGCTACGCGCAACGCCTTTGTTCCGAGCTGAATAGCGGCCTCGTCATTCGGGCGAAGACCCTGAACGAGCAGCAGCAGGTGATCGAGCAATACACCTTCACGGACCTCAAGCTGGGCGCGCAGGTCGCCAAGAGCGACGTGAAATCGATCTTCGAGGCGCGCGTGAAGCGCTGGATCACCGACGCCCGGCCCCGCGAGGAAGCGCGCGGCGCGGAGACGGGCTGGACCGTGGCGAGCCCGCCCGCCGGATTCCAGAAGGTCAACGAGCTGAAGCGCACGTTGCCCGGTCACGGCGCGCCGGTTTCGCAGATCGTCTACAGTGACGGCGTGGCGAGCCTTTCGGTGTTCGTCGAGCCCAACAACGGCCCCGCGCCGCGCACCGCGGAGGCCTCGAGCGAAGACGGCACCACGACGTTTTTCGTGCACCCCATGGGAGAGCAGCTGGTGTCGGTGCTGGGCGAGGTGCCCCTCGCGACGGCGCAGCAGTTCGGCCGCAACGTCGCACGGCGCTGAAATTTCGTTACTCTTGCACTGGAAATCATTTCCGGGGGCCCTCA
>JADGRS010000203.1 GCA_017880705.1 Burkholderiales bacterium | reverse complement strand
GTCGGGCTGCGCCTCGCCGTCGGTCACCTCGATTCCCGAGAGATCCACGTCCTCGGTCGCCTGCTCGAGCGTCTTCTGCGACGAGTCGGTGAGCTTCTTCACGATCGCCGAGAGCTTGTCGTCCTCGACGACCACCGGTTCCATCGTCATGCCGGTGGCGAACTTCACCTCCTGGAGGACCTGCTCGTTCGAGGGATCCGACATCGCGACGAAGATGCGGTTGCCTCGCTTGCCCAGGGCGAGCACCCGGTGATTCGCGACGATCTTGTTATCGATCAAGGTGAGCGGCAGGTTTTCCACGTCCACTGCGTTGAGATCGAGCAGCGGATAGCCGAACGTCTGCGCCGCGAAGAGCGACACCTCCTTGGCGGAGAGCTTCTTCGACGTGACCAGTTGCTGGATGAACGAGATCCCGGCCTTCTGCGCCTCGTTCTGGATGATCGAGGCGTCCGATTGGACGAGGCGTCCCTGCTGGACGAGCGCGCGCCCGAGGGCGCTGAATTGGGTGGGCTGGGCGGCCATAAAAAGATTTCGTTAAATCAACACCATAATGCGCCTTTTGAGTTTTAGTTGTAAAGAAATCCTACCTCATCGGGTTATAATCCGAAAGGCATTCGTTGCAGCGGACGCGAACACCCCGCGCAAGGTTCAAAGCCCGGTCGGCCCCGCTCAACATCGTGAAGTCATGGCCCTCTACGTTCTAGGAATCAACCACCGCAGCGCGCCACTGGAGGTCCGCGAGAAGCTCGCCTTCCCCGCGGACCGGCAGGGCGAAGCGCTCGCAGACCTTGCCCGCCAGCCCGGCGTGGCCGAGGCGGTGCTCGTCTCGACCTGCAACCGCACCGAGATCTACTTTCGCGGCGACGAGTCCGCCTCCGCGGGCGCGTGGCTCGAACGCGAGGCCGGGAAGACGGGCCTGTCCCTTGCGGACCATCTCTACGTGCACACGGACGAGGCCGCCGTGCGCCACGCATTCCGCGTCGCCTCGGGCCTCGATTCGATGGTCGTCGGCGAGCCGCAGATCCTCGGCCAGGTGAAGCAATCCGTCCGCAACGCCGAGAGCGTGGGCGCCCTCGGCCCCACCCTCGGCCGGTTGTTCCAGAAGACTTTCGCGGTCGCGAAGCAGGTGCGCACGGAGACCGCCCTCGGCGCGCAATCGATCTCGATGGCGGCGGCCGCGTGCCGGCTCGCGCAGAACGTGTTCGGCGATCTTTCGCGCACGAAGGTGTGCCTCATCGGCGTCGGCGAAATGGTGGAGCTCGCGGCGACCTATTTCGCGGCGCAGCATCCCGAGGTGCTGGTCGTCGCGAATCGCACGCTCGCACGCGGCGAGGAGTTCGCGCAGCGCTTCTCGGCGAAGGCGATCGCGTTGGCCGAGCTTCCGTCGCGCCTCGCGGAGTTCGACATCATCGTCACCGGCACCGCGTCGACGCTGCCGATTCTCGGCAAGGGGCTCATCGAGCGCGCGCTCAAGTCGCGGCGCAGGAAGCCCGTGTTTATCGTCGATTTCGCCGTGCCCCGCGACGTCGAGGCCGAAGTGTCGACGCTCGAGGACGTGTTCCTTTACACGATCGACGATCTCGGCGCCATCGTGCAGCAGGGCGCCGAGAGCCGGCGCGGCGCCGCGACCGAAGCGGAGGCGATCGTCGACCGGCACGTGGTGGCATTTCGCGAATGGCAGGACTCGCGCGCCGCGGCACCCGTCATCGTCGAGCTGCGCCGCCGGGCCGACCAGTATCGGGAGATGGAGCTCGCCAAGGCGAAAGGCCGGCTCGCGCGAGGCGACGATCCCGCGGCGGTGCTCGAGTCGCTCGCCAAGGGGCTGGCGAACAAGTTCCTGCACCATCCGTCGCAGGCGCTCTCGCGCGCGCCCGTGGAAGAGCGCGAATCGCTCGCGCGAGCGATCGAAACGCTCTATCCGGATCTCGAAGGGCGCGATCCGACTTCCGATCCATGAAGGCGTCGATGGCGGCGAAACTCGCGAGCCTCGACTCGCGGCTGCGCGAGATCGACTCGCGCCTGTCGGATCCCCAGGTCGTCGACGACCTGGACAATTTCCGCAAGCTCTCTCAGGAGCGCTCCGAGATCGAGCCCGTGGTCGCCCTCTTCAACGAGCACCGCAGGGCCGAGGGCGACGTCGCCGCCGCGGAGGACATGGCGCGCGACCCGAAGATGCGCGCGTTCGCGGAGGACGAGATCAAGGCGGGCCGCGAGCGGCTCGCCGCGCTCGAAGCGGACCTGCAGAAGTTGCTCCTGCCGCGCGATCCCAACGACGGCAGGAACCTCTTCCTCGAGATCCGCGCGGGCACCGGCGGCGACGAGAGCGCGCTCTTCGCGGGGGATCTCCTGCGCATGTACACGCGCTTCGCGGAGAGGAACCGCTGGCAGGTCGAGATCGTCTCGGAGAGCCTCGGCGAGGCGGGCGGCTACAAGGAGGTCATCGCGCGGATCGTCGGCGACGGCGCCTACTCGAAGCTCAAGTTCGAGTCGGGCGGCCACCGCGTGCAACGCGTTCCCGCCACGGAAACCCAGGGGCGCATCCACACCTCCGCGGCGACGGTCGCCGTGATGCCCGAGGCCGACGACGCGAGCGACGTGGTGATCAATCCGGCCGACGTGCGCGTCGACACGTTTCGCGCCAGCGGCGCGGGCGGCCAGCACGTGAACAAGACGGATTCCGCGGTGCGCCTCACGCACGCGCCGACGGGAATCGTCGTCGAGTGCCAGGACGCGAGGAGCCAGCACAAGAACCGCGAGCAGGCATGGCGCGTCCTCGCCGCGCGCATCAAGGACAAGCAGACGCGCGAGGCGGCCGCGAAGGAAGCCTCCGAGAGAAAGAGCCTCATCGGCTCCGGCGATCGCTCGGACCGCATCCGCACCTACAATTTTCCCCAGGGCCGGGTGACGGACCACCGCATCAATCTCACGCTGCACAAGATCGACGCGATCATGGATGGCGACCTCTCCGAGCTCACCGGGGCGCTCTCGGCGGAGCATCAGGCGGAGCTCCTCGCCGGACTCGCGCAGGGGAGCTGAATCCGCGATGCTGACGCTGAAAGCGGCTCTCGAGGAAGCGACGGCGACCATCGACCGCGTCGATGCCCACGTGCTCATGGCGCATGTCCTCGGCGTGAACCGAGCCTACCTCGCCGGGAACCCGATGCGCGTCCTTAGCGAAACCGAGGGCGCGCGCGTCGACATGCTCGTTGCCCGGCGCGCGATGGGGCAACCCGTCGCCTACCTCGTCGAGAGGCGCGAGTTCTACGGCCGCGACTTGCGCGTGAGCCCCGACGTGCTGATCCCGCGCCCCGAGACCGAAGTGCTCGTCGAAGCCGCCCTCGCCCGACTCGCGCCCCGCGCCTCGTGCCTGGACCTCGGTACCGGAAGCGGCGCGATCGCCGTCACGCTCGCCTGCGAGCGCCGCGACGCCAGGGTCACCGCCACCGATTCGAGCGAAGCCGCCCTCCACGTCGCGCGAGGCAACGCCGCCACGCACGCATGCGACATCGAATTCCTGCAGGGCTCGTGGTACGGGCCTCTCGCCGGCCGGCGCTTCGATCTCATCGTCGCGAACCCCCCCTATGTCGCCGCCGGAGACGCGCACCTGCGCTACGGCGACCTGCGCTTCGAGCCGGCGCAAGCCCTCACAGACGCGAGCCGCGACGGGCTCGACTCGATCCGCGCGATCATCGCGGGCGCCTCGGATCACCTCGCCGCCGGCGGCTGGCTCCTCGTCGAGCACGGCTACGACCAGGGCCTCGCGGTGGAGTCGCTCCTCGCGGCGGCGGGCTTTCGCGAAACCGCTTCGATTGCCGACCTGGCCGGCATCCCGCGCGTCGCCGGCGGTAAGATATGACGTGAGTTCCAAGGAGAAAGCCATGAGCGTGCAGGACAAGATCCGCGAGCAGGTCACGACCAACCCGGTGGTGCTCTACATGAAGGGCTCGCCCCAGTTTCCGCAGTGCGGCTTTTCGGCCACCGCGACCCAGCTTCTCAAGATGAGCGGCGCGGACGACCTCTTCACCGTCGACGTGCTGCAGAACCCCGACATCCGCGAGGGCATCAAGCAGTACGCGAACTGGCCCACCATTCCGCAGCTGTACGTGAACGGCGAGTTCGTCGGAGGCTGCGACATCATGCGCGAGATGTACCAGTCGGGCGAGCTGCAGAAAGTCATCGCCGCCGCGAAGAAGCCCGGCTGAGGCGCGTTGCCCGCGCGAGCGTCCATGCGGCACGCGCGCGGCCCCGCGAAGCTGCGGCTCATGTTCGGATCCGAGATCGCGATCGGCCCGGGCAAGGCCGACCTTCTCGACGCCATCGCCGCCACGGGATCCATCTCCGAGTCCGCGCGCCGCATGGGCATGTCGTATCGGCGCGCCTGGCTTCTCGTGGACACGATGAACCGCTGCTTCCGCGAGCCGGTGGTCGCCGCGGCCACCGGCGGCTCGGGCGGCGGCGGCGCGGCGCTCACGCCCTTCGGGCGCCGCGCCCTCGCGCAATTCCGCGCCATGCAGGCCCGCGTCGACCGCGCCCTCAAGGGCGATCTCGACAGGTTCTCGGACCTCCTCGCCGACCGTCCCCGCTAGGCTTCCCCTGCCCGCCCACGAAGGGACCGGGAAAGGCTCGATGACGCAGGCGTTGTATCCGGCGGTATATTACGGGGTCCGATCGCCCGGAAGCCCCTCATGGAACCCGCCCGTCGCGTCCTGGCCATATTCATCCTCGCCTTCCTGCCCTGGGCGCCGGCGCGCGCCGATACGCTCACCGTCTTCGCCGCGGCGAGTCTCAGGGAATCCCTCGACGAGGCCGCGCGCGCATTCGAGAAGGCGAGCGGCCACGTAGTGCGCATCTCCTACGCGGCCTCTTCCGCGCTCGCCCGGCAGATCGAGGCCGGGGCGCCCGCGCAGCTCTTCATCTCGGCGGACCAGGAGTGGATGGACTACGTGGAGTCGCGAAAGCTCCTCAAGGGCCCGCGCGTGAACCTGCTCGCCAACGCGATCGTCCTCATCGCGCCGGCGGCGGCGGCACCGAAGCTTCGGATCGGGCCGGGATTCGCCCTGGCGGCGGCGCTGGGGGACGGCCGCCTCGCGATGGCCGACCCGCAGTCCGTGCCCGCCGGAAAATACGGGCGCGCCGCGCTCGAATCGCTCGGCGTGTGGGCGCAGGTGCAGGGCCGGCTCGCGCCCGCGGAGAACGTGCGCGCCGCGCTCGCCCTGGTGGCGCGCTCCGAGACGCCGCTCGGGATCGTCTACCGCACCGACGCGATTGCCGAGCCGCGCGTCGCGATCGTTGACACGTTCCCCGCGTCGAGCCACCCGGCAATCGTCTATCCGATGGGCGTTCTTCGCGATGCGCCGGCCGCGGCCGACGATCTCGCGGCGTTCCTCGCCGCGCCGGGCACCCGCGCCGTCTGGCGGCGCCATGGCTTCGGTTTTCCGAGCTGACCGATGCTCTCGCCCGACGAGACCCAGGTCATCGCTCTCAGCCTGCGCGTCGGCGTGGCGAGCGTCATCGCGAGCCTGCCGTTCGCGATCGCCACGGCGTGGCTCCTCGCCCGCCGCGAGTTTCCCGGCAAGACGCTCTTCGATGCGTTCGTGCATCTTCCGCTCGTCGTGCCGCCGGTCGTCGTGGGCTACACGCTCCTTCTCGCGTTCGGGCGCAACGGCCCCCTGGGACAACTGCTCGCGCCGCTCGGCATCACTTTCGCATTCCGCTGGACGGGCGCCGCGCTCGCCGCGGCGGTGATGGGCTTTCCCCTGATGGTCCGCGCGATCCGGCTTTCCATGGACGCCATCGATCCGCGGCTGGAAGCCGCGGGGCGCACGCTCGGCGCCGGGCCGTGGCACGTCTTCTTCACCGTCACGCTGCCGCTCGCATGGCCCGGGTTGCTCACCGGCGCGCTGCTCGGGTTCGCACGCGCCCTGGGGGAGTTCGGCGCGACCATCACCTTCGTGTCGAACATTCCGGGGGAGACGCGGACGCTGCCGCTTGCGATCTACGGCGCGACCCAGGTGCCCGGCGGCGACGCCGAGGCGCTGCGGCTCTCGATCATCTCGGTGGCGATCTCGCTCGTGGCGCTCGCGGCGTCCGAGGGGCTCGCGCGCCGCCGCAAGACGCAGGCCGCCCATGCTTGACGTGACCGTTCGCCTGCAACGCGGCTCGTTCGCGCTAGACGCGAGATTCGCGAGCGATGCGCCGATCGTGGCGCTCTTCGGACGATCGGGCTCCGGAAAGA
>JADGRS010000202.1 GCA_017880705.1 Burkholderiales bacterium | reverse complement strand
TCGGCAGGCGCTCGACGAAGCGATATTCCCTCGGGCGCTTGAAGCGCGCGATGTGGTCGAGGCAGAGCTGGTCGAGCTCGCCTGCTGTCGGCGCTTCTCCGCGCGGCACGACGAAGGCCACGACCACCTCGCCCCACTCGCGGTCGGGGCGGCCGACGACGCTCGCCTCGGCCACCGCGGGGTGCGCGAGGAGCACTTCCTCGACCTCGCGCGGATAGACGTTCGATCCGCCGCTCACGATGAGGTCCTTGCTGCGGTCCTTCAGCGTGAGGAAACTGTCCGCGTCGAAGGCGCCCAGGTCCCCGGTCCACAGCCAGCCGCCACGCAACGCCTCGGCCGTGCCCTCGGGATTGCCCCAATAGCCCGACATCACCACGTCGCCGCGCACGCAGATCTCGCCGACTTCGCCCGCGGGCAGGTCGCGCCCGTCCGGGTCGCGAATGGCGACTTCGACCACGCTGTGCGGCAGCCCCACGGACATCAGCCGCTCCACATGGCGCGGATGGGCGCGGTCCCCGTGATGGGCCTTCGAAAGCGCGGTGATCGTCATCGGGCTCTCGCCCTGCCCGTAGATCTGCGCGAAGCGGTTGCCGAAGGTGTCCGTCGCCTCGCGCAGGTCGGCGAGGTACATCGGGCCGCCCCCGTAGACGATCGTCTGCAGCCCTCGCGCGCCTTGCGGCGAAAACGTGGAATTTCTTGCCACCTCGACAAGTCTCTTCACCATGGTGGGCGCGGCGAAGAAGGAGACTCGGTCGTGAGCCTCGAGCAGATGCAGGACCTCCGCCGGATCGAAGCCGCCGGATTCCGGGATGACCTGTGCCGCGCCCCGGACCAGGTGCGTGAAGTTGTAGAGTCCCGAGCCGTGGGAGAGCGGCGCCGCGTGCAGCAGGCGCCCCTCGCGATCGACGCCGTCGACGTCAGCGAGATAGGCGAAGGTCATCTGCGCGAGGTTGCGGTGCGAGAGCATCGCGCCCTTGGGCCTTCCCGTGGTCCCGCTCGTGTAGAAGAGCCATGCGAGGTCCGCGGGCGCGCGCGGGGCGATCGGCGCGGCATCGCCGCCCTGCGCCGCGGCGAGGTCGGCGGGCGACTCGATCACGAAGCGCGCGCCCGAATCCGCGACGATGAAGTCGACTTCCTTGCGATGCAGCTTCGCGTTCACCGGGACGACCGTGAGTCCGGCCCACCACGCCGCGTACATCGCGACGAGGTACTCGGGCGCGTTCTTCATCGCGATGGCGACGCGCGCCCCCGGCTCGAGCCCCATCCGGGAGCCCATGCCGCCCGCAAGGGTAGCGACGCGCAGGCCGAGCTCGCCATAGGAGATCCACGGGCGGCTTCCCGAAAGGATCGCCACCCGGCTGGGATCGGCCCGGGCGGCGCGGGCGAGCCATGTGACGAGGTTCATGGGGGGAGCGGGCCAGTTGGGAAGCTTGAATCCGGGGAGTAGCATGCGGCGTAGGGGAATTGTGCCCGACGCCGGGATTCGCGGTGCGGGGCCATCCAGGGGGAATGATATGGGTTTGCGTCTCAAGTTCAACATCGTGCTCACGCTCGTGTTCGCCGCGGGAATCTGCGTTTCGGCGTGGGTGTCGTACCAGCTGCTGCAGAACAACGCCAAGCAGGAAGTCCTTCGCAACGCGGGCCTCATGATGGAGGCGGCGCTCGCGGTGCGCGGCTATACCGTTTCGCAGGTGAAGCCGCTCCTCGAGCCGCAGCTCGAGACGACGTTCCTGCCGCAGGCGGTGTCGGCCTATGCCGCCACCGAGACCTTCAACTCGATTCGCAAGAAGTATCCGGACTTCACCTACAAGGAGGCGACGCTGAATCCCACCAATCCCCGCGATCGCGCGGTCGAGTGGGAGGCCGACGCCGTCAACTACTTCCGCAACGGCAGCGCCTCGATGAACGAGCTCACCGGCGAGCGCGACACGCCCGGCGGGCGCATGGTCTACATCGCGCGACCGATCCAGATCAAGGATCCGGCGTGCCTCGCCTGCCACAGCGTGCCCTCGGCCGCGCCCGCGTCGATGGTCAAGCTCTACGGCGAGAACAACGGCTTCGGCTGGAAGCACATGGAGATCATCGGCGCGCAGATCGTCTCGGTCCCGATGTCGCTGCCCATCAAGAACGCCAACGATGCGTTCAAGGTCTTCATGGGATCGCTCGCCGCGATCTTCGTGGTGACCTTCATCGTGCTGAACGTGATGCTCTCGGTGATGATCATCCGGCCGATCTCGCGCATGTCGGCCTCGGCGGACAAGATTTCCCAGGGCGACTTCGACGTGCCCGAGTTCCCGAAGACCGGCAAGGACGAGATCAGCGTCCTCGGCACGTCGTTCAATCGCATGCGCAGGAGCCTGCAGAAGGCGCTCAAGCTGATAGACAAGTAGGCACGAGGCACGAGAACAGACCTCCAATGGCGGATATCCCGCAGCAAATAGGCAAGTATCGGATCGCGCGCGCCCTCGGTAAGGGGGCGATGGGGATGGTCTACGAGGGCTTCGATCCGGTGATCGAGCGCCGCGTCGCGATCAAGACGATCCTCGCCGAGTATCTCGAAGGCGACGAGATGCAGGAGGCGACCGCGCGCTTCAAGCGCGAGGCGCAGGCGGGCGGAAGGCTCCAGCACCCGTCCATCGTCGCCGTGTACGAGTACGGCGACACCGGCGAGATGGCCTTCATCGTCATGGAGTACGTCGACGGGAAGGAGCTGCGGCGCATGCTCGCCGACGGCGTGCGCTTCGACCTGATCGAGGTCTTCGAGATCATGAAGCAGCTGCTCGGGGCGCTCGACTACTCCCACAAGCAGGGCGTCGTGCATCGCGACATCAAGCCGGCCAATCTCATGATCACCACCGGCCCCAAGGTGAAAATCATGGATTTCGGGATTGCGCGGCTCGAGTCCTCGTCGCTCACGCAGGTGGGCACGGTCGTTGGAACGCCGACGCACATGTCGCCGGAGCAGCTGATGGGCCTGCAGGCCGACGGGCGCGCGGACCTGTGGTCGTCGGGCGTCATCCTCTACGAGCTTCTCACGGGCCTGAGCCCCTTTCTCGCCGAATCGCCCGCGACGGTGATGCACAAGGTGCTCCAGACCGATCCGAAGCCGCCGTCGGCTGTGGCCACCACCCTGCCGAAAGGATTCGACAACGTCGTCGCGCGCGCGCTGGCGAAGAAGGCCGACGAGCGCTACCAGACGGCGCGCGAATTCCAGGCGGCGATGCTGCAGGCGCTGCAGGGCAAGAGTCCCGCGGCCACTTCGACCGCGATGCGCACGCAGCGATCGGCGGCGGAAGAGACGGCGGCACGCAAGGCCCAGGTGCTCGCGATCGATCCAGCGGTGCTCGCGGAAGTGGAGCGCTCGCTCTCGCGCCACGTGGGGCCCCTCGCGAAGATCCTCGTGAAGCGCACGCAGGTCGAAGCGGGGAGCATCGGGCAATTCTTCCGCGCCCTCGCGGAGAACATTCCCGACGCCGAAGAGCACAAGGCGTTCATGAAGAAGATGGACGCGGTGAAGGCGAATCTCGCGGACCCGCCGAAGGCCGAGTCCGCGCCCGATGCCGCCGTGAAGACCGTGCCCTCCGGCGCGCAGGCGGTGTTCACTCCGGAAGTGCTCGCCGCGGCGGAGAAGCGCCTCGCGAGCTATGTCGGGCCGCTCGCGCGCGTGCTGATCAAGGAGGCGGCCGGGCAATCGGGCAATATCAAGGAACTCTACCGCCAGCTCGCCGCCCACCTCGACGAGGAAGACGAGCGGCAGGCATTCCTCGCGTCCCTTCCCGGCTAGACCGCAGAAAAAGAGATCCATGACCACCATCGTCGTCGTCCGCAAGGGCGGCACCGCCGTCATCGCGGCGGATTCCCTCACCACTTTCGGCACGACGCGCCTCGCGCCGGCGTACGATCGCCACCCGCAGAAGATCACGACCTACGGCGACTCGTTCCTCGGCGTGGCGGGCAGCGCCGCGCACCAGCTCGTGCTCGAGAACCTTCTCGTGCGAACGCCGAACCTCGGCTTCCACGGCAAGGCCGCGATCTACGACAGCTTCCGCAAGCTCCATCCGCTGCTCAAGGACGAGGCCTTCCTCAACCCTAAGGAGGAGGAGGACGATCCGTACGAGTCGAGCCAGATGACGGTGATGATCGCCAATCCCAGCGGCATCTTCGCGGTGTACTCGATGCGCGAAGTGTTCGAGTTCGACCGGTTCTGGGCCATCGGCTCGGGCCGCGACTTCGCCCTGGGCGCGATGTACACGATCTACGAGAAGACGCCCACCGTGGCCGCGATCGCCGAAGCGGGCGTCCTCGCCGGCGCCGAGTTCGACACCGGCACCGCCGCACCCATCACGGTCCACGAAGTGACGTTGAAATAATTGGTGTCAGGTACGCATTTCGGCGGCGAGCATCGGCGTGCCGATGCATCCGAAATGCGTACCTGACACCAATTATTTACTGACCAGTTCATGAGACTCGACAAATGGCTGTGGGCGGCGCGCTTCTACAAGACGCGCGCGCTGGCGGTCGCGGCGATCGAGGCGGGGCACGCCACCTTGAACGGCGAGCGCGCCAAGCCCGCGAAGCTGGTGAAGGTGGGTGATGCGATCGGAGTGCGCCGCGCGCCCTTCGAGCACGCAATCGTCGTGAAGGCCCTTTCGGACAAGCGCGGCCCCGCCGCCACGGCCGCGCTGCTCTACGAGGAAACCGTGGAGAGCCGGGCGCGCCGCGAGGCGCTCGCCGCGCGCCTGAAGGCCGAGCCGCAGCCGCGCTTCAAGGGGCGCCCCACCAAGAAGACGCGGCGCGACTACGAGAAGTGGCTTCGCTCGGGCGAAGACGACTGAGCGCGCCCGATTGAATCCCGCCGACACGATCGAAGGCCTCGCCATCGCGCAGGCGATGCGCGATTCGCCGTTGCTTTACGCGGCGGCCGAGATCGCGCACACCGTCGGCTTCGTCGTCCTCGTGGGCGCGACGCTCATGTTCGACTTGCGGGTGCTCGGGCTGTCCCGGCAGATCCCGGTGCGCGCGCTATCGCGCCATCTCCTGCCGTGGAGCCTCGGCGCGCTCTTCGTGATCGTGCCGACGGGGCTCATGATGTTCGCCGCGCATGCCGACGACTTGCTCGACAACGGGCCGTTCAAGCTGAAGATGGCGCTCCTTTTCGCCGCGGGAATGAACGCCGCGATGTTCCGCACGGGCCCCTACCAGACGGTGAAGTCGTGGGACACGAATGCCGCCGCGCCGCCTCTTGCGCGCGCATCGGTCGCGCTCTCGATGGCGCTCTGGATCGGCGTGATCTCGTGCGGGCGGCTGATCGCGTACTTCTAGGGCTTCAATCGCTCCAGGGCACGCAGCCCGCAGCACCCGTCGGGACGCACCACGACGAGCTCGGCGGTGGCGAGCGAAAGCCGCGTGAGCGCCGCGATATTCACGTTGTGCGTCACCATCACGACGTTGCCCCCCGGATTGCGGCTCGCGTAGCCCGCGATGCGCTTTCTCACGCGCTCGGTGAACTCGGCCTCGCGCTGCGCATAATCGAACACCGACGACAGCGGCTCCCAATCCTCGCCGCGGCCAAATGCAATCTTCGCGGTCTCGCGGCAACGGCACCACGGGCTCGTGTACACGCGCGCGATGGGCACCTTCTCGCGAGCGAGGCGCTCGCCGATGCGCCTGGCCTCGCCGCGTCCTTCCTCGGAGAGGTTGCGCTGCGTGCTGCAGTCGTCCAGCCGATAGCCCGCAGGATCGCCGAGGCCCGGGCCGGTTGCGCCGTGGCGCATGAGAAGCACGAGGCCGCCGCGCCGCAGCCGCGCCCAGTTGATCTCTTCGTCGCCTTCCGCGCGCGATTGCGAAGCGACGGCGAGCGTGAGCGCGCCGAGGATGAAGCCACGGCGCGTGCAACGCGCGCGGCCCCGGCTCACGGCGTCAGATTCCTCAAACCCTGACGGCGGGATTCAGCGAGTAGCGCCCGGTGAGCGCGGCCTCGGCGAGCACTTTGCCCCGCACCGTCTTGCGCACGTCGTCGCCGCCGAACGATCCTTCGACGGGAAGGCGCGCCACGTCGAGCGCGTACACAGTGAACACGTAGCGGTGCGCACGCTCGTCGTTCCAGGGCGGGCACGGGCCGTCGTAGCCGTAGTAGTCGCCCGCCATGTCCTTGTCGCCCGCGAACCATTTCGTGTAGTCGTTGATGCCCTGGCGCGCGCCGTGGGGCGCCTGCGGCCCGGGCTTGCCCCGCGCCACGACGCTCGACGAGAACTC
>JADGRS010000201.1 GCA_017880705.1 Burkholderiales bacterium | reverse complement strand
GGTCGCGTGCTCGCGAGACTGCTTGAGGTGGCGGATGGCATTATCCTCGACCGTGGCGGCGAGCCGATCGGCTTCGCGCTCATGCGACGTTTCGGCCGGGGCCTGGCGATCGGTCCGGTGGTCGCGCCCGACGCGCAGCGCGCCAAGCTCCTGATCGCCCACTGGGCGGCGATGAATCCGCGAAAGTTCCTACGCATCGACGTGCACGCCTCGCAGGGCCTGGGCGCATGGCTCGGCCGCATCGGCCTGAAGAAGGTGGACACCGGTGTCACCATGTCGAAGGGCCCGCCGCCCGCGAAGGACGCGACGCTTCGCGATTTCGCGCTCGTGAACCAGGCGCTGGGATGAGCTTCCTCTACAAGTCCGATCCAGCGCGCGGTGCGGTGTGGGCGCGGCACTTCGCGGAGCGCGCGCCCGAGGTGCCGTTTCACATTTGGCCCGACGTCGGCGATCCGGCGCAGGTTCGCTACCTCGCCGTGTGGACGATGCCGGCCGGCTTGGTGGAGACGCTGCCGAATCTCGAAGTCCTTTTCTGCGTGGGCGCGGGAATCGACCAGCTCGACCTCTCGAAGGTGCCCGATTCCATCCCGGTGGTGCGCATGGTCGAGCCGGGACTGGTGGCCGGCATGGTCGAGTACGCTACGCTCGCGGTGCTCGCGCTGCATCGCGACTGGCCCGCTTACGCGGCGCAGCAGCGCGAGCGCAAGTGGCAGGCGCTTCGGGTTGCGCGCGCCCAGGAGCGGCGCGTCGGCGTCATGGGCCTGGGCGTGATGGGGCAGGCGGTGCTCGAGAAACTGCACGGGTTCGGTTTTCCCTGCGCGGGCTGGAGCCGCGCGGCCCGCCGGTTGGACGGCATCGAGTGCCATGCGGGCGAAGACGCGCTGCCGGCATTTCTCGGCCGCACGGACATCCTCGTGAACCTGCTTCCGCTGACAGCCGAGACGCGCGGCATTCTTTCGCGCGGATTGTTCGAGGCTCTGCCGCGCGGAGCCGCCGTGGTCAACGTGGGTCGAGGGGGGCACGTGGTGGCGGGGGATCTCATCGCCGCGCTCGACGCAGGGCACCTGTCGGCCGCGATCCTCGATGTCACCGATCCGGAGCCGCTCCCGCCCGAGCACCCCTTCTGGATCCATCCGCGTATCGTCGTCACGCCCCACATCGCGAGCGAGACGCAGCCTGAAACCTCCGCGAGCGTCGTGATCGACAACATCCGCCGCCACCAGCGGGGGGCGCCGCTCGTGGGACTCGTGGACCGCCAGCGCGGTTACTAGGTCTTCGCAACACGAGGGCCGCAGCACGAAATGCGGGTTGGCGGCGTGAAACGCAATCGCCGCCCATTTGACTTGCCCGCATCGCAATTCTACTTGCGGGGCCCTGCTTTAAGATCGGTGCTGGCCAAACCGATCTCTCGCCATGCAAACGAAATCCCTCGTCGACCTCGACCGCCAATACCTGATCCATCCGGTTTCCGAATTCCGCGCGCACGAGCGTCGCGGCGTGACCATCCTCGATTCCGGCGACGGCGCTTACCTGCGCGACATCGACGGACATGAGTTGCTCGACGCGTTCTCGGGCCTGTGGTGCGTGAACATCGGGTACGGTCACGAGAGCGTCGTGCGCGCGGCGAGCGAGCAGATGCGCAAGCTTCCCTACGCGACCGGCTACTTCGATTTCGGCTCGGAGCCCGCCATCCGCCTCGCCGCGAAGCTCGTCGAGATCGCGCCGAAGTCGCTGCGCCACGTCTATTTCACCCTCGGCGGATCCGACGCGGTCGATTCCGCGATCCGCCTCATCATCAACTACTTCAACGTGACTGGCCGCAGGCAGAAGAAGCAGTTCATCTCGCTGCAGCGTGGCTACCACGGCTCCTCCGCGGTGGGCGCAGGCCTCACGGCGATTCCGGCGTTCCATGCGAACTTCGATTTGCCGCTTCCGACCCAGCATCACATTCCTTCGCCTTATCCCTACCGCAATTCGGCTGGTCCCGACCCCGGGGCGATCATCGCTGCGTCGGTGAAGTCGTTGCGGGACAAGGTGAACGAGCTGGGCGCCGATCGAGTGGCGGCGTTTTTCTGCGAGCCGATCCAGGGCTCGGGTGGTGTGATCGTCCCGCCAGTGGGCTGGCTGAAGGCGATGAGCGACGCTTGCCGCGAGCTCGACATCCTTTTCGTGGCCGACGAGGTGATCACCGGGTTCGGCCGCACCGGCCCGATGTTCGCGTGCGACGCCGAGGGCGTGCGGCCCGACCTGATGACGGTGGCCAAGGGGCTCACCGCCGGCTATGCGCCGATGGGCGCCGTGCTGGTTTCCGATGCGATCTACCAGGGGATCGCCGACGGCATCGCTTCGGGCGCGCCGCTCGGCAATGGCCACACGTATTCGGCGCATCCGGTGAGCGCGGCGATCGCGCTCGAGGTGCTGCGCATCTACGAAGAAGGCGGAATGCTCGCCAACGGTGTGGCGCAGGCGCCGCGCTTCGAGGCGGGGTTGCGCAATCTCACCGCGCATCCGCTGGTGGGCGACGCGCGCAGCCGGGGCCTCTTGGGAGCGCTCGAGCTCGTCGCCGACAAGGCCACCAAGCGCGGCTTCGATCCCGCGCTCAAGCTCGCCGACCGCATCGCGGTCATCGCCTACCGCAACGGGCTGGTGTTCCGCGCGTTCGGCGACAACATCCTCGGCTTCGCGCCGGCGCTCTGCTACGGCGAGCGCGAGTTCGCGCTGCTCTTCGAGCGCCTCGAGAAAATCCTCGACGAGATCCTGGCGCTTCCCGACGTGCAGAACGCGATGGGCGCCGCAACACGCGGCGATGCGGGCTCCGAGACGCGGCGCGCGGCGGCAGGGCGTCCTTGAGCGCCGGTCGGTTCCTTCAATAGGCGGATTTTGTGCTGCCGCCGGGCACGAAAACGACATATGCGCTTGGCGCGCCCGCCCCGGAAGACACTTTCTGCTCGGGGACGCGAGCTACATTTCCCGCATAAAACCACCGCAAGCCCGCTCGACGACCCACGAAGCAGACCAAAGAACGCACCAATCACTCACGGGAGTCCGCCTTGCCTAAACTTCATTCCCTCCACCGCGCACTGGTCCTGGCGTTCGCAGCCCCCGCGATGACGGCCTTCGCCGCCGAGCCTTCCGTCGATTCGCCGCAGGACGTGGGACCGACGCGGCTCGCCCAGGTCCAGAGTGCCCCGGCAGCAAGTGGCGCGACGGAGAAGATCGAGGTCTCCGCGCAGCGCCAGCACTATCGCGGCGATGTGGCGGTCGAGGATCTTCCTCAATCGGTCCAGGTGATCACGGGAGAGATGTTGAAGCAAATCGGAGCCGTCACCGTGAACGACGCGCTCGACCTGGCGACCGGAGTGGCGCGGCAGAACACGTTCGGCGGCCTGTGGGACGGCTTTGCGATCCGCGGTTTCGTCGGCGATCCGAATCTCCCGTCCGGCTATCTCGTCAACGGGTTCAACGGCGGCCGCGGCTTCGGCGGTATTCGCGATACCTCTTCGATCGAGAAGATCGAAATCCTGAGGGGTCCCGGTTCGGCGCTTTTCGGACGCGGGGAACCGGGCGGCACCGTGGCCATCACCACCAAGAAGCCGCAGTTCACGCCGGAGGGGAGCGCCACCCTTTCCGTCGGGAGCTACAACTTCCACCGCGCCGAGGGCGACTACACGGCTCCGGTGAGTGACTCGACTGCGGTTCGCATCAACGGCGCATACGAGGATGCGGACAGTTTCCGCGATACCGTGCATACGAAGCGCGCTTTCGCCTCGCCGTCGATCATCTCGAAGCTCAGCAACGACACCTCCATCTGGTATGAACTCGAATGGTCCCGGCAGGAGATCCCGTTCGACCGCGGCGTCGTGGCGCGCAATGGCCAGCTGGGCATCATCCCCAACTCGCGTTTCCTGTCGGAGCCGGGCGACGGGCCGACCGTGGCCAAGGTCCTGGGCCACCAGGTGGAGCTGGAGCACGTCTTCTGGAAGAACTGGGTGCTGCTCCTCGGCGGCGCCTATCGGACGACCAAGCTCGACGGCATTGGCGAGAATCCTGAGTTTGCCGCCGCCCGGAACCCGTTCTTCACGGACGGACAGACCCTCGCTCGCCAGCGGCGTTTCACGGACTATGAGTCGACCGACTCGATCGCGCGTGCGGAGCTGAGCGGCAGCTTCAAGACGGGAATCATGACGCACCATTTGCTGGGAGGCGCCGACTATGACGAGTTCCAGCTGGATCGCCTGCAGACACGGTATCGCCCGCCGGCCTTCAATGCCAGCTCAACCCTGGCCACTGAAAACGCGATCAACATCTTCAATCCGGTCTACGGCAACTTTCCCCTGCCAGCGGCGAACCAGAATGTCTTCAACGACACGGAGAAGGACAAGGCTTACGGCGTCTACCTGAATGACCAGATGGACCTGACGGACGCGTTCAAGCTCCGGCTCGGGGCCCGATACGACGGGTTCAAGCAGACGATCAGCAACCGGTTGGCGGTCTTGCAGCCGCCGAACCAGGACGTCAAGCAATTCAGTCCGCAAGCCGGTCTGGTCTTCAAGGCCTCCGACGTGATCAGCCTCTATACCGCCTTCGCCAAGGGATTCCGTCCCCAAACCGGCTTCGACGCGAGCAACCATCCCTTCGAGCCCGAGAAGACGACGTCCGCCGAAGCGGGCATGAAGTTTGAGACCCCCGACGGGAACCTGAGCGGCGCGGTCGCGCTGTTCAAGATGAAGAAGACCAACGTGCTCACCGCGGACCCGGTGAACGCGGGACAGACGATCGCGATCGGGCAAGCGGAGAGCAAGGGCGTCGAGGTGGACGTGTCGGGCCGGCTGCCCTGGCAGGTCCAGGTAATGCTGTCCTACGCCTACACCGATGCCTACTCCGCTTCAAGCGTGCTCGACCCGGACTTCGGCAGGGTCGTCGGATCCGGCGATCCCTTGATCAACATTCCGAAGCACAACGTCAGTGCGCTGCTGTTGAAGGACATTGACGTCGACGGTCACAAGCTCACCGTTGGCGCCGGGGGAAAGTACGTCAGCCGTCGCCTGGGAGAGACCGGCACAACCTTCTTCCTGCCCGGCTACTCGCTGTACCGGCTGTTCGGTACCTACCAGGTGTCCAAGAACTTCAGCGTCACGGGCGAGGTGAACAACCTGTTCGACAAGGTGTACTACCCGGCCTCTTACGCGGCGATCTGGGTCGCTCCCGGCGCCCCGCGCGAATTCCAGCTTCGCGGAACGTACACGTTCTGACGTGCAGCTCAGTGCCTTCCCGAGAGGCCCGGGCCTGGCCCTCGCCGGATTTCTCGTCGGCGTGACGCGAGCCGGGTCGCTTCTGCCGATCATCGTTGCGCTCGCAGCCATGCCCCAGGGCGCGAGCGCGCACGGCAGGGCGGGCGACCGCTACTTTCCGCCAACCATCGAGGTGGACGATCCGTTCGCCGCCGACGAGTTGCACGCCGTCGCGGGCAAGACGCATTGCGTGCCCGGGCCCACGTGCCGCAGCAGCAATCTCACCTTCGGCGTCGGACTCGAGCCCGTCGACGGATGGGGCATCAGCGTCGACGCCACCTACCTTCGCCCGAACCCGACGCTCGAACCCGTGCGCAACGGCTTCGACGACCTCCAATTCGTCGTGCGCAAGGAGCTTGTCATCAACGAGGAGCACGAGTACGCGATCAGCGCGGCGGTCGTCGCCCAAGCGGGAGGCACAGGGTCGAGCGGCGCACCCGGTCGCTCGGTTTTCGCGCCCACGCTCTATTACGCGAAGGGATTCGGGGACCTGCCGCTTTCGATGCCGCTCCTTCGCCCCTTCGCCGTGACGGGAGTGATGTCCCGCGAAATCCCGGCGGACGGGAAAGAGCCCGCAAGGCTCGACTGGGGCTTCACTGTGCAGTACAGCCTGCTCTACCTGCAATCCCACGTCGGCGATTTCGGGCTGCGCGCGCCCTTCGACCGCCTGATCCTGGTGACTGAGTTTCCGGTAACGACCTGCGTGTCGGGCTGCGCTCGCGAGACGCGGGGTACCATCAATCCCGGAGCAGTATGGGTCGGAAAGGGATTCAACCTCGCGCTCGAGGCCGTTCATCCGATCAATGGCCGGTCGGGCCGCGGCACGGGGATCTTGCTGCAGTACCAGCAGTTCTTCTCCGAATGACCCAAGGACCCGCGCGCACCTCGATGGGCTAGGCCCCGGCATGTCCCCTCAGTCTGTAAGCGCGTGGTCGCCGCCGCAAGCAGCCACGCGAATTCGCGTATCTCCG
>JADGRS010000200.1 GCA_017880705.1 Burkholderiales bacterium | reverse complement strand
GAAGCGGCGAGAGGATGGCGAACATCGGGATGAGAAAGAGGATGAAGGCGCCCTTCTGGCGCGGCGTGGCGGTACTCACGGGCTCGACCTTCACCGGCTCGACGAGATCCGGGCTCACGCCGCGCGCCATCATGCGAAGCATTCCGGTCTCGCGGTTGAACGCGCGCATGAGCCGCTCGGCCTGTCGGATGGCGGGGCCCGATTCGGCGCGCGAGTCGTCGTAGACGATCTCGACCTTCGCGTTGTCGCCCGCCAGGAGGCGCTCGTCGAAGTCTTCCGGAATCACGATCACGGCGTCGAGGCGGCCTTCACGGACGCGCGCCTCGTAATCCGCGGGGGCGGTCTCGATTTCCACGTCGTTGCGCTGCAGGAAATTCGTGAGCTCCGGCGCGTACTGCTGCCCGACGATGCGCACCTTGAGCGTCGCGGATTTCTCCTCGAGCCCGGAAACGAATTGCGCGACGAGGATGAGCGTGAGCGGCCCGGTGATGATCGAGGCGACGAGGATCATGATCGCGGTGCGCCGGTCGCGAAGCGCATCCTTCAGCTCCTTCAGATACACGGTGAGAAGCGCTGGCCTCACGCGGGCATCGCCTCGCCCGACAGGTGCACGAAGGCATCCTCGAGGTTGGTGCACCCGCTCGCCGCGAGCAGCGATTCCGCGGTGCCGTGCGCCACCACTGCCCCGCGCGCGATGATCACGATCTCGTCGCAGAGCGCCGAGACCTCCTGCATCACATGGCTCGAGAAGAGGACGCACTTGCCCGCCTCGCGCAAGCGCTTCACCACTTCGCGCAGCTTGCGGGTGGTCATCACGTCCAGGCCATTGGTGGGCTCGTCGAGCATCACGTTGGGCGGGTCGTGCACGAGGGTGCGCGCGATGGCGACCTTCATCCGCTCGCCTTGCGAGAACCCGTCGGTGCGGCGATCGAGGACCGCCCTCAGGTCGAGAAGCTCCGCCAGGCGTTCGATCGCGGCGTCCACGGCGGCGGGCGTCATTCCCCGGAGCGCTCCGTAGTACGCGATGTTCTCGCGTGCGGTGAGCCGGGTGTAGATGCCCCTCGCGTCGGATAGCACGCCCAGGCGCCCGCGCACCACGAGGGGCTCGGCGACGCAGTCGATGCCGTCGACGAGCGCCGATCCCCGCGAAGGGACCACGAGCGTCGCGATCATGCGCAGCGTCGTCGTCTTGCCCGCGCCGTTCGGACCGAGCAGGCCCGTGATGGTGCCGTCGGGCGCGGTGAAGCTCACCTGCCGGACGGCTTCCACTTCGCCGAAGCGCTTCGCCAGGTCGCGGGTTTCAATCAAGCTGGGTCCCCAGCGGGAGGACGAAGAGCGGGCGCGGGATGCGCTCGAGGCATTTGCCGTCGAGCGCGCGGGCATTGCCCGCGCGCACGAACGACTCGATGAGGCGCGGCGCACAGCCATGCAGGCTCACTCCGTGGCCGATCTGCGGCGCGACGAAATGGCGCGAGTTCGGAAGGGTCGCCGCCACCTCATCGCCGTGGCGCGGCGGGTCGCGGGATCGATGCCGCCCGAGAGGATCAGGACGGGAACCTCGGAGCGCACCGCATCGTAGAAGTCCGCGGGGACCTTTCCGCGCGGCCAGACGGCGCACGCGCGAATGAAATCGTCCACGAGCGAGCGCCCGAAGAAGGTGCCCTTCAGCTTCGCGAGGTCCTCGGCCGTGATGCGCGGGACGTCCTCCGCGCACACGACCGACAGGTGCATGCCGATCGACAGGTTTTCGGCCACGTCGTCGGCGAACTCGAGATTCTGCGCGAGGAGCGGATTGAAGTCGCCCTGGGACGCGGCGCTGATTCCCAGCGGCAGGAGGCTCGCGAGCTCCGCCACGTACAGCGGGCGAAAGAGCCCGGACAGGAACACGTTCTCGTTCACTTCGATGGTCTCGCGCTCGCCGGTGCGCGGATCCTGGATCGCCGCGCGCGCGGGATGCCGCGCGAGCTGGGCGCGGACCTTGCCTATGGTTTCGCCCAGGCCCGGATAGATCTTCGCGCACCGCGCCTCCCGCGCGCACGCCTCGATCAGGCGCTGCAGGGCCGCGTCGCCATCCCCGACGAACGAGAGCGGCAGCTTCATCGATGTCGGCGCCACCCCGTCCAGCACCACGCTGCGCACGCGATCGCCATGGCGGCGCAAGTATTCGAGCGCCGTGCGAGTGCCGTAGGATCCACCCCAGAGGTCGACCTTCGAGTAGCCGAGGATGCCGAGCACCTCGTCGATGTCCTCGACGGCGATGGAGGTCGTGTACAGGCGCGGGTCGGCATCGATTTGCGCGAGGCACTTCGCGACCATCCTTTCCGGGAGCGCATCCTCGAAGAGCTGTTGCAGCGGCTGCTCTTCCTCGGGGCAGTCGAGCGGCGCGGAATTTCCGGTGCCGCGCTGGTCCACAAGGACGACGTCGCGCGAATCGTTCAGCTTCGAGAAGAGCGGCATCACCTGGCGCGCGAGCGAGATCGCGCCCTGCCCCGGTCCGCCGGCGAAGATCACGATGGGATCGGGTTCGTGCGCCCGCATCTTCGCGGGGACAACGGCGAGCTCTATCTTGATCCTGCGCCCGGATTTCGCCTCGCGGTCCTCCCAGACGGCGTAGCTCCCGCACTTCGCCGGCGTATCAATGCCCGGCAGGCGGCAGGTCTCCAGCGCTATGGCGGGGCGCGCGGTTTCGGAACCGGAGGAACACGACAGCAGGCACAGGCTGGCGGCGAGCGCGATCAGGAGACGCATCGTGGAATGGGCGATCGAGTGCGCCGAAGTATAGCGGTTCGGCGCTACCATCGACGCGTGAGCGATCCGATCTTTCCGAAGCGCGATCCCGCGGAGCCGGAATTCTGGGATCTTCGATACGGCGCGCGCTTCGCGCCGTGGGACGCGGGCAGGGTCCCGGCCCAGCTGCGCGACTTCGTCGCGCGCTCCGCGGCGCCGCGCCGCACGCTCGTTCCGGGATGCGGCAGCGCCTGGGACGTGCGCTTCCTCGCCGAGAGCGGCTGGGACGTTCTCGGCATCGACTTCAGCGATGCGGCGCTCGCCACGGCGGCGCCGATCCTCGGACCGTGGGCCGCGCGCGCGAGGCATGCCGACTTCTTCGCGCCGATCGCGGGAGAGCCTTTCGAAGTGGTCTACGAGCGGGCGTTCCTCTGCGCGCTGCCGCGCCGCATGTGGACCGCCTGGTCGAAGCGGGTGGCCGACCTCACCGAGCCCGGCGGCGTCCTCGCGGGTTTCTTCTTCTTCGGCGAGGGCGAGCGCGGGCCGCCCTTCGCGCTATCTTCCCGGCAGGATCTCTCGGCGCTCCTCGAGCCCGCCTTCTCGCGCATCGAAGACTCGCCGGGCACGGATTCGATCCCGGTGTTCGCCGGCAAGGAGCGCTGGCAGGTGTGGCGGCGTCATGCGTCGTTGCCGAAGAGGAGCGACTGAGGATAGGCGTTGCCGTGCTGCTCGTCGACGTACATCGCGCTCGCGGGCTGCGCCAGCGCCAGTTGGGCGGCGCGCTTCGCGACCGCGACCACCTCGTGGCGCGATTCGAATACGCCGGGCAATACCGGCAGCACGCCGATCACGAGCTTCGGCAGCGGGCGCACGTAGTCGCGACCGTCGCGACGCTTCACGGTGAAGTAGCCGCGCTCGCGCGCCGCGGCGGGCACGTGGAGGTCGATCACCTCGGGGAAACGGGCGAGGAGCCTTTCCGCGCGCTCGCGCCAGTCGTCGCTTTGCATGAGCAGCACGAAGCGGCTTCCGGAGACATGGCCCGCGAAATCGATCCCGTGCTCGCACGCCGATTCGACGAGTCGCGCGGTGGAATGGATGAGCGCGTCCCCGGTCGCGAACCCCTCGCTGTCGTTCAAGCCGCGCATCTGGTCCACCTCGATGAACCACGCGGTGAACGGTACCCGTCCCGAAAGCAGCCGGTCGAGATGCTCGTTGATGGGCACCTGCCCCGGCAACAGAGTGAGCGGATTGGTGTAGCGCGCGGCGAGCACGCGCGAGCTTTGCAGCGACCGCATCACGTCGCCGCTCGCGCCCATGCCGAGGTAGCGACCGCCGGAGACGATCACGAACCCGTCGGCCATGCGGCGCGCGTCGGACTCGACGAGAATCGCGGTGAGCGCCGCGAGGTCGAGCTCCGCCTCCACCTTGATCGGTGCGCGGTCCGCGAACTCGATGCAGGGGCGCGCGCGCATCTGCTGCGCCGACGGGCTCGCGCGCACGAAGTCGAGCCACGCCCGCGAGACGACGCCCTCGATTCCCGCGCTGCCCATCACGGGAATCGCAGCGAGGGTCGGCGTGAAGGTGAACTGGTCGAGAAGCGAGGCGAGGCTCGCCTGCGGCGAGGCCACTTCCACCGTGCGCACGAAGTCCTGCGCGCGAGGCTCGGTGCCCGCCTGCAGGCGCGGCGCCGGGATCACCGGCACCCGCGCATCGGCCTGCGCGAGCTGCGCTTCCCGTGGAAGCTTCCCGTCCGGATGGGGCGAGGGACGCCCGATGAACCAGCCCTGCCCACAGGCGATGCCGATGTCCTTCACCACCTTGAAGTCGGCGGCGTTCTCGATGCCCTCGGCGATGACCTGCGAAGCGCTGTTCTCGGCGATGTGCTGGATCGCGCGCAGGAACTGCACCTTCACCGGATCCTCGGCGATTCCCGTCACGAAGTGCTTGTCGGCCTTCACGTACTCGGGCTTGAGCTCCGACCACAGTCGAAGGCTCGCGAAGCCTTCGCCGAGATCGTCGATCGCGACCCTGAAGCCCATCGAGCGGTAAAGCATCAGCGATTCGTGCACGAGCCTGAAGTCGAGCGTGGGATAGTCCTCGGTCAGCTCGATCACCACGCGTTCCGGCTCCAGCCCGAGGCTCTCGAGGAAACGCGCAGCGCGTTGCTGGTCGAAGCCGCGCTGCGCGATGAGCTGCGGCGACGCGTTCAGGAAGAGGCTTCCCGGGAGCTTGCGCCCCGCGAATGCGCGCAGGATCTCCTGGATGCACATGAGGTTCAGCTCGAGGGCGACGCCGTCCGCCCTCGCCGCGGCGAACAGCTCCGCCGGCGCCTGTATGAGGGAGCCTTCCGGGCCGCGCACCAGCGCCTCGTAGCCGATGACGCCGCCTTCGCGGAAGCCGAAGATCGGCTGGAAGACCGTGGTGAGCGCGCGATCCTGGAGGAGCTGGCTCAACTGCAGCGAAACATCGCGCCGGATTTCGCTCACGTGCTCTTTCATCGTCTGGAATTGTCGGCGTGCCGGATCATTATAGGACGGCGAAATCCCCAAACGAAAAAGGCGCCAAAAGGCGCCTTTCGTCGCGGAAGGCGCGTCGCGTCACTCGCCGTAAAGCTTCTGCTTCATCTCGCGGCGCTCCTGCGCCTCGATGGTGAGCGTCGCCGTGGGGCGCGCGAGAAGGCGCTGGATTCCGATCGGCTCCCCGGTCTCCTCGCAATACCCGTAACTGCCGTCGTCGATGCGCGCGAGCGCCTGGTCGATCTTCTTCAGGAGCTTGCGCTCCCGGTCGCGCGTGCGCAGCTCCAGGGCATGCTCCTCCTCGAGGGTCGCGCGGTCCGCGGGGTCCGGAGCGAAGGATAGCTCGCGCAAATGCTCCGTGGTGGCGCCGGCGTTGTCGCGCAGCTCCTTCTGCAACGCCAGCAGCCGCTCGCGAAAGAACCGGAGCTGGGCGCCGTTCATGTAATCCGCCTTCGGCATCTTGACGAGCTCGGCCTCGGTCAGACTCTTCGATTTGCTTGCCATTAATCCTCGCAACTTGTGGCTTTTCGGGCGGCGGGGTGGTCCCTGACGGCGCCCATCAAAAGCCGGTAAGTGTAGCCCACCGGAGGGGGGTTATCAAACTATGGACAGCACCCCCTCGCGATCATTCCGATCGAGACCTCCCCGCCTGTAATAACGCTTTGATTCATTTGCCAGTTCTCTGAGGCTGCGGCCTGCCTCAATCCCTGCGGGAGAGGCCGCGGCGGAGGCGTGTTCGAGCCGCCCCGGGGGACGCCTGGACGAGGCTCGGCTGGCGCCCTGCTCCAAGGCTTGGCGAAGCGGCCAGTCGGGGGAGCTTGCGCCGAGCCCGCTCAGGAATAGTCGCGCGCGTCCTCGATCACCTTTCCGTCGTTCGGAAGGCTTCCCGGGGAGACGAATTCCACGTCGCCGCGCACCTTGACGATTTCGCGGAGGGTTGCCGCCACGGCACCGGCGCGGCCCGCATCCGGCGCCCCTTCGTGCTCGACCCGCAGCGTCATGCGGTCCTCGCCCAATTCGTTTC
>JADGRS010000199.1 GCA_017880705.1 Burkholderiales bacterium | reverse complement strand
GGCCCACCTGCTCGAGGAATCCCAGCCGCGCGATGAGCTCGGAAAGGATGTCGCGCGCGATCTCCCGCTCGCGGCCCGCGACCGCGAGCTTCTCGAAGAAAGTGTGCGCCTTCGAGATCGGCTGCGCGCTCATGTCGGCGATCGATTGGCCGCGGAAGCGCACCGCAAGCGCTTCCTTGTTGAGGCGCTTGCCGTCGCACTCGGGGCAGGTCTCGTCGAGCTCGAGCCACTCGACCCAGGAATCGAGCACGTGGTCCTCGGTGCCGGTCTTCGAGCGCTCCTTGTCCCACTTCACTTCCTCGATCTGCAGGCCCGTGCCGTAGCACGCCTCGCACCAGCCGTGCTTCGAGTTGTAGGAGAAGAGGCGCGGATCGAGCTCGGCGAAGCTCTTGCCGCACGACGGGCACGCGCGCTTGACCGAGTAGATCTGCACCGTTCGATCGCCCCAGCCGCGGCCGCCGACGTGCAGCACGCCCTTGCCCATGTCGAGCGCGGCTTCGACCGCGGCGCGGAGCTGCTTGCCGTTCTCGGGCTTCACCTCGATCTCGGCGACCGGCAGCTCGATGGTGTGCTCGCGGAACCGGTCGAGGCGCGGCCAGCCCCTGGTCGGCAGGTATTCGCCGTCGACGCGCAGGTGCGACACCGCTTTCGCGAGCGCCCACTTGGCGAGGTCGGTGTAGAAGCCCTTGCGATTGGTGACGAGGGGCGCGAGGAGGGCGATCCTGTCGCCGCGGCGCTCCTTCATGAGGCGCGCGACGATCGCGTCGATGCTCTGCGGCTCGATGGGCACGTCGCAGTCGGGACAGTACTGCGTGCCGAGCTTCACGAAGAGGAGCCGCAGGAAATGCTGGATCTCGGTCTGCGTCGCGACCGTGCTCTTCGACCCGCCGCGGCTGGTGCGCTGCTCGATCGCCACCGTCGGCGGAATGCCGAAGATCGCGTCGACGTCGGGCTTCGACGCGGGCTGCACGAACTGCCTCGCGTACGCGTTCAGCGATTCGAGGTAGCGGCGCTGGCCTTCGGCGAAGAGGATGTCGAACGCGAGCGTGGATTTTCCGGAGCCGCTGACGCCGGTGATCACCGTGAACTTGCCGCGCGGGATCTCGACGTCGATGTTTTTCAAATTATGTTCGCGCGCGTGCTTCACCCGGATCGTATTGGGGGCGCGGTAGGGAATGCGCGGCTCCGCCGCGGCCACGTCTTGGGATCCGCCGATAAACGCCGATGAACGCGGCCCTTCTTCTTTGGCAATGAGCCGGGCAGACGGGGCCAGGGCAGTTTCGTAGTCGCGAAGAGCTTTGCCGGTGTGGGAGGTCGCGTGCTCCATTACCTGCGGCGGCGTGCCCACGGCGACGATGGCGCCGCCGGCTTCTCCGCCCTCGGGGCCGAGGTCGATGATCCAGTCGGATGCGCGGATCACGTCGAGGTTGTGCTCGATCACGACGAGCGAATGGCCCGCGGCGATCAGCTTGCGGAAGGACTTCAGGAGCTTCGAGACGTCCTCGAAATGCAGGCCGGTGGTGGGCTCGTCGAAGAGGAACAAGCGCGTTTGCCTTCCGGCTGGGCCACCGCCTTCGCGAGGACGGCGGGGGAGCATTGAGATCGAGCGGCCCTCGGCTTCGGCGAGATGGCCCGCGAGCTTCAGGCGCTGCGCCTCGCCCCCGGAGAGCGTCGGCACCGGCTGGCCGAGGCGAAGATAATCGAGGCCCACGTCGACGAGCGGCTGCAGCGTGCGGATGATCTCGTTGTTGCCGGCGAACACCTGCACGGCCTTGTCGATGGTGAGCTCGAGCACATCGGCGATGCTGCGGCCGTCGAGCTTCACCTCGAGCACCTCGTCGCGATAGCGCGTGCCGTTGCAGTCGGGGCAGCGCAGGTATACGTCGGAGAGGAACTGCATCTCGACGTGCTCGAAGCCGTTGCCGCTGCAAGTCGGGCAGCGGCCGTTGCCGGAGTTGAAGCTGAATGTGCCCGCCGTATAGCCGCGCGTCCGGGAATCCGGCGCCTTCGCGAAGAGATCGCGGATCGCGTCGAATGCGCCGACGTAGCTCGCGGGGTTCGAGCGCGTCGTGCGCCCGATCGGCGATTGGTCGACGAACACGATGTCGTTCACGTGCTCGGTGCCGACGATCGACTTGAACGCGCCCGGCGTCTCCGTCGGCTTGCCGAGATGCTTGCGAATCGCCGGATGAAGCACGTCCTGGACGAGCGTCGATTTGCCCGAACCCGACACGCCGGTCACGCACACGAAGCGGCGCAGCGGAAAGTCGACGTCGATGTTCTTGAGATTGTGCTCGGTCGCGCCGCGGATGCCGAGGCACACGGTGCCGCGCAGCGGGTTGCGCCCGAGATCGTTGGGCACCTCGACGCCGGGCGCGCGCAGCTCTTCGCCGGGATGGTAGTCGTCGGCGCGCTTGCGACCCGAAAGATAATCGGCGGTGAGCGTCGACGCGCCCTTCAGTTCGTCGGGCGAGCCGAAGAAGACGATCTCGCCGCCGCGCTCGCCGGGGCCGGGGCCCATGTCGAGGAGCTTGTCGGCCTCGAGCATGATCTGCGGATCGTGCTCGACCACGACGAGGGAGTTGCCCGCGTCGCGCAGGCGCTTCATCACGTCGATGACGCGCCCCATGTCGCGCGGATGCAATCCGATCGAAGGCTCGTCGAGCACGAACAACGTGTTGACGAGCGAGGTGCCGAGGGCGGTGGTGAGATTTATCCGCTGCACCTCGCCGCCCGAGAGCGTGCGCGACTGGCGGTCGAGCGTGAGGTAGCCGAGTCCCACTTCACGCAGGTACCCGAGGCGCGAGCGAATCTCTCCCGCGAGCAGCTCCGTGGCCTCGTCGAGCGGCGCGGGAAGCTTGAGCCCCTGGAAGAACGCGTAGACCTTGTCCGCGGGCAGCAGCATCACGTCGTGCAGGCACAGGCCCGGCAGCGCCGCGAGCTGCTCGCGCGACCACTGCGTGCCCTTCGGCGGATAGCGTCCCGCGGGCGCGAGCACCGCGTCCGCATCGGCCTTCGTGCCGACGCGCCACAGCATCGTCTCGGGCTTCAGGCGCGCGCCGTCGCACGTCGCGCACGGCGTGTACGCGCGGTAGCGCGACAGGAGCACGCGGATGTGCATCTTGTACGCCTTGGTCTCGAGCCAGTCGAAGAAGACCTTCACGCCGTACCAATGCGTCTTGCCGGTCTTCTTCCAGTCGATCCAGTCGGTGTCGCCGTGGAGGACCCAGTGCTTCTGCTCGGGCGCGAGGCTGCGGTAGGGAACGTCGAGCGGGATGCGGCGCTTCTTCGCGTACTTCACCAGGTCGTCCTGGCACTCGGAGAAGCTCTTCGTCTGGAAGGGCTTCACCGCGCCGCCGCCGAGCGTCTTCGTCTCGTCGGGAATCACCAGGCCGTAGTCCACGCCGATCACGCGTCCGAATCCGCGGCACGCATCGCACGCGCCGATCGGCGAGTTGAACGAGAACCGCGCCGGCGTCGGATCGGAGTAGTGAATGTCGCAGTGCGCGCAATGGAGATCGGTGGAGAATCTCCACGCTTCGGCGCCTTCTTCCCCGACGAACACATTCACGCGCCCCGTCCCCACCCGCAGCGCCGCCTCGATCGCCTCGACCACGCGCGACTTCTCCGCGCCCGACATCTTCACGCGGTCCTGCACCACCTCGAGGCGCGAGCCGTCGCGACGGTGGATGCGCGTGTAGCCCTGCGCCTGGAGGAGCTTCGTGATCTCCTCCTCGCTGAAATTCTTCGGCACGTCGATGGGGAACGCGATGACGAGGCGCGGATCGCCGGCGGCCGCGGCGCGTTCCTTCATCTGCGCGAAGATCGTCTCCGACGTGTCGCGCCGCACGGGCTGCGAGCAGTTGCGGCAGAAGAGGCTCGCGGTGCGGGCGAAGAGCAGCTTCAGGTGATCGTTGATCTCCGTCATCGTGCCGACGGTGGAGCGCGAGGTGCGCACCGGGTTCGTCTGGTCGATGGCGATCGCCGGGGGAATGCCCTCGATCGCGTCGACCTGGGGCTTGTCCATGCGGTCGAGGAACTGCCGCGCGTACGGGGAGAACGTCTCCACGTAGCGGCGCTGCCCCTCGGCATAGAGCGTGTCGAACACGAGCGACGACTTGCCCGATCCGGAAGGACCCGTCACGACGATGAGCTCCCCCGTGGGCAGGTCGACGTCGAGGTTCTTGAGGTTGTTCTGGCGCGCTCCGCGAATGCGGATCACGTCTTCGCCGGCGTCATCGCCCAGGGAATGGGAACCGGCGGCGCGCCCCGCGGACAGGTCGTTCATGGAGGCCCTGATGAGAGCGACCGCGTCGTGCGGGCGCTGAATTTTGGCGGGAGAGGAGCCCATTCTAGGCATCTCCCGGACGCTTCCGGCAGGAATTATTTTCCGCTTTACGCGCTGTGGATAACTCGGCCAGCGCACGCACAATTCTACCGGCTTATGCACATGACTTGAGGGCGAACGTCGACGGTTTCAACCCTCTCGCTGCGCTTACTTCTTCAATCCGACGGATCGCATCAGCCATGCGACGTCGGCATCCTCCCAGGCGATCAGCTCGTCGAATTCATGCGCGGGCATGAAGGCGGCTCGCACGCCGAGGTTCTCGCTGCCCTTCGCGAATTCCGGGGATTCCACGGTGCGGCGAATCGCCGCTTCGAGCGTCTCGATCACCGGGCGCGGCGTGCCGTGGGGTGCGGCGATGCCGCGCCACGCCTCGAGCGAGACGTCGACGCCTTGTTCGCGCGCGGTCGGAACGTCGGGCAGCGCGGGGTCGCGGTTGGGCGTGAGCGTCGCGAGCAGGCGAAGCGTTCCCTGCTTGACCTGTCCCGAGAGCGCCGCGGGCAGTTGCACCAGTGCATCCACATGCCCGCCGAGCAGGCTGGGCACCACCTGCGTCGCGCCGAAGGGAATCTCGTTCACCTCGACGTGCGCCGCGCGGAACAGCGCCACGAGCGAGAGGTGCGTGTGGCTGCCGATTCCCGAGTGGCCCACGTTGATCTGCCCCGGATGCGCGCGCGCATCGGCGACCAGGTCCTGAAGGCTCTTCCAGCGGGAATCGGCGCGGACCGCCACGACCGGCGACTCCACCAGGACGCGCGCGACCGCGTCGAACGCGTGATAGTCGCGGTCGATCTGGCCCGAGTAGAACGTCGTCGAGATCGAGTTCGAGTTCCACACCAGCGAATAGCCGTCGGGCTTCTGTGCCGCGACGTGCTTGTAGCCGATCGCGCCGCCCGCCCCCGGGCGGTTCACGACCAGGACGCGCTGATCGAGCTGGCGCGACATGCCGTCGGCGAGCATGCGCGCCGTCACGTCGGCGGAAGAGCCGGCGGGGAAGAGCACCGTGATCTCGATCGGCCCGCGCTGGGGAAACGGCACCTCCCGGGCCCCTGCATCGAAAACGATCGCCGCGAGCAGGAACAGCAGCACTTTCACGCAAGCACCTCTTTCACTTCGACGCGGCGGCCTTCCTTCGCCGAGCGGATTCCGGCGAGGATCACGGCGAGCGATGCCGTGCCGCGCTCGCCGTCCATCTCGGGCTTGCCTTCACCGCGCACGGCCCTCGCGAACTCTTCCAGCTCCTCGGCGATGGGGTCGCTCTCCGGGCAGGCAACGGTCTCGGGCCGCGCCGCGCCGCGCTTGATGTGGCGCAGGCCCTGGTGCAGGTCGAAGTACGCGCTCATTTCCTTTCCGTAGATATTCATCAGGTAGTACTCCGACGCCGAGGCGTAGCTCGCGTTCAGGGTCGAGAGCGCGCCGTTCTCATGCTCGAGGACCAAGCTGGCGACGTCGGGATTGTCGCCGGGGAGCACGAGCCTGGCGGACTGCGCATTCACCGCCCTGATCGGTCCCATGAGGTACTCGAGGACGTCGGTGTAGTGGATGCCGATCTGCAGCATCACGCCGCCCGGCATGCCCTCGGAGGTATAGCGCCACGACGAGAGATCGACCTTTCCCAGGCGGTCGCGGCTGATGTTGGCCTCGGCGTTGACGAGTCTTCCGAAGCGGCCTTCGTCGATCGCCTTGCGGATCCAGCGGAAGTGGCTCTCGCGCCGGCGCTGGTAGCCGAGCGCCAGCACCACCTTCGCGTCGCGGCAGGCCTTGGTGAGGGCGCGGGCGTCGGCGATGGTGTTGGCGATGGGCTTGTCGAGGAAGACGTGCTTTCCCGCGCCCGCCGCTTCGCGCGTCGTCTCGAGGTGAGTCGCGTTGGGCGTCGTGTTGATGATCGCCTCGATGGTCGGGTCGTCGAGGATCTCCTCGTAGGCGGGCGCGGCGCGGC
>JADGRS010000198.1 GCA_017880705.1 Burkholderiales bacterium | reverse complement strand
ATTCCCCGTGCGAACGGGGACCGCTTGGAGGGCCCGGCATGCCGGGCCCTTTTCATTGGCGCAACGGGGCTAGCTGACGGTGTCGCACAGCTCCCGCGGACGGTACTGCTTCGAATACTGCGTCACCATCCACTCGAGCAGGTGATGGCATCCGAAGTCGCACGGGTGGAACAGGCAGGTCCAGCCCAGCCCGTCGGCGCTGCGCTTCGGTCTCGGGACCTCGCACGAGCTGCATGACGGCGCGCGCAGCACCCCGAAATCCCGGCAAAGGATCTCGAACAGGGCGGCGCTCGATATGGGCGTCCTGTCGCTCATCGACCCATTCTCCCAAAGGGCCGACGGCGGTCCTGTGAACCGGCTCACATAGCACCCGAGGAATAATATGGGCCTCCACCGCGCCCCACCGGAGATCGCGATGCGCGCACGATTCCTCCTCTGCCTCTGCCTCGCGTCGTGCCTCGCCCATGGGGCCAACTTCCGCTGGGCCACGCAAGGCGACGCGACGTCGCTCGACCCGCACGCGCAGAACGAGAACCTCACCAACCAGATCAATTCCATGGTGTACGAGCAGCTCCTCCAATACGACAAGGAGATGAAGCTCGTTCCGTGGCTCGCGACCTCGTGGGAGAACCCGAGCCCCGACAAGTGGATCTTCCACCTGCGCCGCGACGTGAAGTTCCACGACGGCACGCCCTTCACCGCCGACGACGTGGTGTTCTCCTTCGAGCGCGTGAAGGGGGCGGTGAGCTCCTTCAAGCTCTACGCGAACGACTCCGGAACGCCGCGCAAGATCGACGACTACACGGTCGAGTTCACCACCGCCGCGCCGAATCCCGTCGAGACCAGCACCGTGTCGGCCATCTTCATCATGAGCCGCGCGTGGTGCGAGAAGAACAACGCCGTGCGGCCGCAGGACGTCACCGCGAAGGAGGAGACCTTTTCCGCGCGCAACGCGATGGGGACGGGTCCCTACATCCTCACGAGCCGCGAAGCCGGCGTGAGGACGACGCATCGCAGGAATCCCGACTGGTGGGGGTCGAAGGAAGGCCGCTTCGAGGGCAACGTCGATACGGTCGAGTACCGGCAGATCACGAACGCGGCGACGCGCATGGCGGCACTGAAATCGGGCGAGCTCGACTTCGTCCTCGACCCTCCGGTGCAGGACGTCCCGCGCCTTCGCGAGGACGCGACCCTCAAGGTGTGGGAAGGCTTCGAGACGCGCATCATCTTCCTCGGCTTCGACCAGGCTCGCGACGAGCTCCTCTATTCGAGCGTGAAGGGGCGCAATCCCTTCAAGGACCGGCGCGTGCGCCTGGCGCTGTGGCAGGCGATCGACACGCAGGCGCTCAAGACCCAGGTGATGCGCGGCCTTTCGATACCGACCGGGATTCCCCTGCCCGATCCCGCGGGAAGCGGCTTGCCCGCGTCGATGGAGAAACGCCCGCCGTACGATCCCGCGGCGGCGAAGCGCCTGCTCGCCGAGGCCGGATACCCGGCCGGATTCGGCTTCACCCTCACCTGCCCCAACAACCGCTACATCAACGACGAGAAGATCTGCATCGCGCTCGCCGGAATGTGGGCGCGCGCCGGCCTCGACGTGAAGGTCGACTCGCTGCCGCGCGCGCAGTTCTTCCCGAAGGCGTTGAAGCTCGACGTGAGCGCGTTCCTCTGGGGATGGGGGAGCGATTCGCCCGACGCCATCTTCACGCTGAAGCCGGTGCTGCACGGGCGCAGCGCCTCGGGCGCGGGGAACAACAACGTGGGCGACTACCGCAACGCCGACCTCGACCGGCTCATCGACGCGACCGCGACCGAGATGGACGCGAAGAAGCGCCAGGAGATGGTGAACCGCGCGATCGCGATCGTGCAGGACGAGGTGCTGGTGATCCCGCTGCATCGCCAGGTGATTCCGTGGCTCGCGCGCGCCGGAGTGAGCGTCGTCCACCGGCCCAACAACATGCTCTACCTGCCGTGGGTGAAGGTGCCCTGAGGCGCTACTTCGGCCGAGCCTTCAGCCGTTGGTCGACGGGAATCAGCTCGCCGGGCGAGCTTCGAATCACCACGTTCGCTTCGTAAGCAGCGTCTTCGATCTGCAGCCACACGTGCCGCTTCGCGGGAAAGCTCGTCATGAGCAGGTTGGGCGCGGTGCACGAGCCCGTGGCGCCGAACTTGACGTAGAGCTTCGCGGGCATCGCGACGCAATCGATCTCGCTCGATACGCGAAGGATTTCGACGAGCTTGCGGTAGTGCCCGGGATTCGTGGCCGCGACCGCTTCGAGCGCGCCGGGAGCGTCGAGATTGATGGTCCGCGCAGGCGGGCTCGCCGGAGCGGCGTCGCTCCCGGGCGTGGCCACGGTGGGAGCGCCGAGCAGCGCGCCGGTGAGGGCGAGCACCGGAATGATCGAGGTCATGATCCCTCCCGCACGTGGTGGCGATGGCGCCTATTGTGCCCCTCGGCCGCCGCGCGAACAATGCGCATGAAATCCCGCACTCATCGCCTTCATCGGCGCAGCTCCAGCACGGCGTAAGCACCCTGGACGCCCTTGCCCTCACCGATTTCCTTCCAGCCCCGCTTCCAATAGAAATCCAGCGCGACGGTGTTCAGCCGCACGCACTTCAATCGCCACGGAAACGCGAAGTGTCCGGCGAGCGCGTCGAGAAGCGCGCTCGCCACCCCTTGCCGCCGCGCCTCGGGGCGCACGTAGAGATGGTGGATGAACGAATCGGGCTCCCACACGGCCACGAACCCGTCGAGGACGCCGCCCTCGCCCACCGCGACGAATAGCGTCTCGCCCTTCGTATCGCGATCGAAGTCGCTTCGGGCCCGCTCGGGCGCGGGCAGCCACTCGGCGAGCATCCTGCAGCGTCGATAGAGCGACGACAATGCCTCGCGGTCCGCGGGAAGCGCCGGCCGCACCGCGATGGCGCTCGTTGCCGCGGCGCTAGCCAAGCTTGAACTCGCCGCCGCGTTCGAGCGCTCGTCGGTACGCGGGCCGCGCGTGGATCTTCTCGAGGAACGCCATCAGCCGGGGCCTGCGCGCGTCGAGCCCGCCGCGCGCGGCCGCCGCTTCGATCGGGAAGCTCATCTGGATGTCCGCCGCGGAAAACCCGTCCCCCGCGAACCACGCCGCCTTGCCGAGCTCGCCCTCGAGGTAATCGAGGTGCAGGTCGATCTGCGGCTGCACGAATCCCTCCTTCGCGCGCTGCGCCACGGAGCGCACGATGGGCCTCGCGAAGAACGGCGCCTTCGACCTTTCGATCCGGTCGAACACGAGCTTCATGAGCAGCGGCGGCATCGCCGAACCCTCGGCATAGTGCATCCAGTATCGATAGCGCCGCCACTCAGGCGAGCCCCGCGGCGGAACCAAGCGCCCATCCTTCTCCGCGAAGTGCTCGATGATGGCCCCGGACTCCGCGAGCGTCGCGCCATCATCGGTGACGACCGGCGACTTGCCGAGCGGATGCACCTCGCGCAGCGATGCCGGCGCGAGCATCGTCGCGGGATCGCGCTGATAGCGCTTCACCTCGTAGTCGAGACCGAGCTCCTCGAAGAGCCACAGCACGCGCTGCGAGCGCGAATTGTTCAGGTGATGGACCGTTATCACCACGGAACTCCGGCCGTCAGAGCCCCTGCAGCCTGTCGTAGACGTCCCGGGGCCAAGTGGCGTCGGGGCCGTTGTGCAGCTTCATCGTCGCCTCCCGGAACGGCTTGCGATCGACCTTCACCACGGTCTTGCCGCGCTTCTCGAACTCCGCCCCGAGGTTCTTCTCGATGCCGACGATCTCGTCCGTGGCCTTCGCCGCCGCCTGCTTCAGCACTTCCTCGAAGACCTTCTTGTCGGCGTCGGAAAGCTTGTTCCACGTGCCGCCCGCGACGATGGTGAGGAGCGCGTCGGTGATGTGTCCGGTCAGCACGATGTACTTCTGCACTTCATAGAACTTCTTCGCGTCGATGGTCGGAAGCGGATTTTCCTGCGCGTCGACGGTGCCGTTCTGCAGCGCGAGGTAGACCTCCGCGAAGGCGATCGGCGTGGGATTCGCGCCGACCGCGCGTGGGAACATGGTGTAGAGGGGCGCGTCGGGGACGCGGATCTTGAGCCCCTTCATGTCCTCGGGCCGGTTGATCGGCTTGTTCGAGGTCACGTGGCGCTCGCCGTAGTACGTGAGAGCCACGACCTTGTTGCCCCCCGCCTTCTGGTAGCCGTCGCAGAGCTCGCGGAAGAGCGGGCTCGTCGCATAGCGCTTCCAGTGGTCGAAGTCGCGGAACATGTACGGCGCGCCGCCGATCGCGAGCGGGCCGTAAGTGCGCCCCGCGAAGAGCTGCCCCGTGTAGATGATGTCCACCGTGCCGAGGGTGAGCCCCTGGTTGATGTCGGTCTCCTTGCCGAGCGTGGACGCGGGAAACACTTCGATGTCGTAGCGCCCGTTGGTGCGTTTCTTGATCTCCCCAGCCGCCCAGATCGCCGCCGTGTGGTACGCCTCGCTCGTCTCGTAGACGTGCGCCCACTTCAGCTTCGTCTGCGCCATCGCGCCCGTTGCCGCGAAAATCGCCGCGACACCGAGCATCCACTTCATCGCACGTTTCATCTTGTTTTCTCCTCTCAAACGACAGCGCCGATGTACCACGGCACGAATTCATCCTGCCCGAAGCCATGCACCTCGCTCTTGCTCGGCTCGCCCGACGCGGTCGCGAGGATCAGCTCGAAGATCTTCTGTCCCAGTTCCTGCACAGTGACCGAGCCGTCGAGGATCTGCCCGCAGTTGATGTCCATGTCGTCTTCCATCCGCTCGTACATCGGAGTGTTGGTGGCGAGCTTGAGGGAGGGCGACGGCTTGCATCCATAGACCGAGCCGCGTCCCGTCGTGAAGCAGATCATGTTGGCGCCGCCCGCGACCTGGCCGGTCGCCGAGACGGGATCGTAGCCCGGCGTGTCCATGAACACGAATCCCTTCGCGGTCACGGGCTGCGCGTATTCGTAGACGTCCATCAACCCCGTGGTCCCGCCCTTCGCCACGGCGCCGAGGGACTTCTCGAGGATCGTGGTGAGCCCGCCCGCCTTGTTCCCGGGCGTTGGATTGTTGTTCATCTCGCCCTTGTTGCGCGCGGTGTATTCCTCCCACCACTTGATGCGCGCGACGATCTTCTCGCCGACCGCCCGGCTTTGCGCGCGCCGCGTGAGAAGGTGCTCCGCGCCGTAGATCTCGGGCGTCTCCGACAGGATGGCGGTCCCGCCATTCCTCACGAGAAGGTCGACCGCGGCGCCGAGCGCGGGGTTCGCGGTGATGCCCGAGTAGCCGTCGGAGCCTCCGCACTGCAGGCCCACCACGATGGCGCTCGCGGGAACCGGCGAGCGCTCGACCTGGTTCGCCACGGGAAGCATCTCCTTCACGATGGCGATGCCTTCGGCGACCGCTTTCGCCGTGCCGCCCTTGTCCTGGATGGTCATCGCGCGCAGCAGCGGCCCCTCCGCGAGGCCCTGCGTGAAGAAGAGCGCGTCCATCTGGTTGCCCTCGCAGCCGAGGCCGATGACGAGCACGCCCGCGAAGTTCGCATGCCGCGCATAGCCCGCGAGCGTGCGGCGCAGCACGTCCATGCCTTCGCCGCCCACATCCATGCCGCAGCCCGCCGTGTGGGTGAGCGCGACGACGCCGTCGACGTTGGGATAGGACGCGAGCGCTTCGCCCTCGAACGCCTTCGCCACGTGCTTCGCGACCGTCGCCGAGCAGTTCACCGTCGAGAGGATGCCGACGTAGTTGCGCGTGGCCACGCGCCCATCGGGCCGCACGATGCCCTTGAACGTCGCGGGCTCGCTCACGAACTCGGTCGGCCGGTAGCCTTCGCCGTACGCGTAGTCGCGGGCAAAATCGCGCACCTCGAGGTTGTGCACGTGGACGTGCGCGCCCGCGGCGATCGGCTGCGACGCGAAGCCGATGATCTGGCTGTAGCGCCGCACGGGCTCGCCCTTCGCGACCGCGCGCGTCGCGACCTTGTGTCCCGCGGGGATGCGCTCGAGGCACACCACGTTTTCCTGCAGGAGGTTGGTGCCGCGCTCCAGCTCGCGGCACGCGATGACGACATCGTCGGCGGGGTTCAGGCGCAGGTAGAGCGGCGTTTCTCTCAACATGGCGGAATTCCTACTTGAACTGGTTCGGCAACCACAGGCTGATGCCGTACGACGCAGTGTTGAGGCCGAAGTAGACCAATGCGAGCAGCCAGATCCGCCCGTTGCGCATGGCCGAGAAGACTCCGAAGTTCCAGCTCTTAGGCGCGAATGTCGGCGCCGAC
>JADGRS010000197.1 GCA_017880705.1 Burkholderiales bacterium | reverse complement strand
GCCGGACCCGTGCTGCTCGAGCGCAGGAATTCGTCGATCACCGAGCGCGCGCGGGGCGCGTCGTCGGGCTCCTCGACCCACAACTGCGGGAGCGAGAAGTCGATCGGGAGCTCCCCCGCGAGGCTCGAGGCATTCGCGTTGAAGATCCTGGCGCGAATGCCCCGGGCTGCGAGGAGATCTGCGAGGAGGTGCGCCTCCGGCAGGTTGGACGCGGTGTAGACGCGCTTCAGAACCGGTAGGACAGCATGCCGCTCACGCCGTCATCCTTGATCCCCTGGCGCTGCGAGACCTTGTAGTACGACAAGCTCACGCCGACCCTCTCCATGATGGTGCCGCGGATGCCGATCATTCCCGTGATGAAGCTCGAGTCGCTGGACACCGCCGGGAGGTCGTAGCTGTTCCCCGAGGCGAGCGACAGGGGCGAGGCGGTCACGAAGCGCGCATCGTCCTTGCGTTCCTTGTCGGCGGTGATGCGCAGCCACGGCGTCCACGGGCCCATCGCGATCGACGCGCGCACGCCCGCGCTCCAGATTTCGGAGCGGCGCGACTGCGCGCCGATGTGCAGGTTCGCCGAGCCCGCGCCATCCTCGTCGAACGCGTTGATGTCCACGTTCTGCGAGTTGATCGAGACCAGCGGCCCGACGCGCACGTTGCCGATCGGGAAGTCGTAGCCGAGCGTCACGAAGGCCGACGCGTTCGAGCCCTCGGGACGCGCGGTTGCCGTGCGCACCGCCGGCCCGAGCACGATGTTGCGGCTCACGTCCGTGAACGAGATGTTCGCGATCGACACGATCGCCGTGCCATAGAAGTTGCCCCACTGCATCGAGCCGAACGCCGACGCCACGGTCTCGCTGCTGTGATAGCCGCCCATGTTGTCGCCGAGGTGGCCGTCGCTGGTGGTCTTGCCCACGGCGGCGCCGAGCGTCACCGCCTCGGAGACGCGCACCGTCGCGCCGATGCTGCCGGAGCGGTTCGTGCTCTTCATGCCCGGATCGAAGTCGAAGCTGCCGTGATCGCCCGCGGCGAACACGGTGAACTTGCCGATGTCCGCCTGGGCGCCGCTGGCGAGCCCGTCGTTGATGGTGCGGACGTGGCCGTCGCGGGTGTGCAGCGCCGCTTCCGGGAGGATCGAGTACGCGGTGGGTCCCTCGATGAGCGCCTCGGCGAACTGGGCGATGATGGCCTGCGCCGCGGTGGTCGGATGCACTCCGTCGGCGAAAAGGTAAGTGTTCTGCCCGCCGGGCACGACGTTCGTTCCCACGAGGCAGAACTGCGCGCTGATGGTCGTTGCCGTCGTGATCGGCGGGAAGGCGCCGCATGCAGGGGTCGTGATGTTGGTGAATCCGTACGTCGCGGGACTGGCGGCGACCTCGTTCAGCAGGCTGTAGCTGTCGACGGGGATCACGCGGATGCCGGCGGTCGCAAGCCCCGTGAAGAGCGTCGTGTTGTAGCCCGCGGAGAGCGCGGTGACCGCGCCCTGCGTCGCGGCGCCGGCCGCGGCGAACTGCGGGGTGCCGCCGATGTTCGGCAATCCGAACACGAGGATGTAGCGCGCACCCGCGGCCTGCAGGCGTCCGATCTGTCCGATCTCGGAAGTCGCGGCGGCGAGCACGTTGGTCTGCAGCTGCGCCTGGGTGATTCCGCCGGCCTGGAAGATGCCGAGGTTCACGAAGATGTCGTTCGCGCCGGCCCACACGGAATAGAGCGCGTTCGGATCGGCGGCTCCGTTGCCGCGCGCCAGGTATTCGTTGATCTGCGTGCTCACCGGGCGCTGCGCCGCGCCCGGAGGCGTGAGGGGCGAGGGATCCGACACGCGCGCGCCGCCCTGCGCGAAGATGTTGCCGTTGGCCGCATTGCTGGGACCGGGCGTGACGCCGTAGAAGGTCGAGATCGACTCGGAGAACACCGGCCCGGGGTTGGTGGTGAAGCGCCCGAGCTGCGAGACGACCGAGGCGGGAAGGCCCAGGCTCGCGAGGAACGGGCGGTAGTAGCCCGCGTCGGAGAGGCTGTCGCCGAATGCGTACACGTTGCTGAAATGCGCCAGCTGCGCGCTCGCCGGCGCGGCCATCGTCCCGGCGAAAAGCGAGAGCAAGAGGGTGGGCAGGACGCGTTTTTTCATCTTCATGGTGACTCCTCCGAGCAGGTTGAATTTCTTGTGGGAGGAAGTATAAACCGGCGCCGGAAAATTAAAACGGGCGTTTGAAATGCGGAAATCGGAAATTGGTGTCAGGTACACATTTCGGCGGTGAGCACCGGCAAGCCGGCGCGGGCGAAATGCGTACCTGACACCAATTTCCTAGTACACACGTCTTACGAGGTGCGCCTCGTGGAGCATGTGGGTGGCGATCTCCTCGATGGATTTCGTGGTCGAGTCCATGAAAGGGATCCCGGCCTGGCGCATGAGCTTTTCGGCAGCGGCGACTTCGTAGCGGCAGTTATCGAGGGCGGCGTAGGTCGAATCGGGGCGCCGCTCGGTGCGGATGTGGTGCAGGCGCTCGGGCGAGATCGACAGGCCCCAGACCTTCTCCTTCAGGGGCAGGAGCGAGGGCGGAAGGCGATTGGCCTCGAGATCCTCGGGAATCAGCGGATAGTTCGCGGCCTTGATGCCGAACTGCATGGCGAGGTAGAGGCAGGTGGGCGTCTTGCCGCTCCTGGACACGCCCACCAGCACGATGTCCGCTTCCGCGAGCCCGCGGTGCGTCACGCCATCGTCATGGGAGAGCGTGTAGTTGATCGCCTCGATGCGATGGTTGTAGTCCTTCACGTCGGAGACGCTGTGGGACTTGCCCACGGCATGCGTCGACTTGGTGCCGAGCTCGTTCTCGAGGGGGACGATGAAGCGCTCGAAGACGTCGAGCACCAGCCCGTCGGCCTTGTTGATCTCGGTGCGCACCGCGTCGTCCACGATCGAGCTGAAGACGAGGGGGCGCTGCCCCGACTCGCGCAGCGCCGCGTTCACCTGCGCCACGACCTCGCGCGCCTTGTCCACGGAATCGATGAAGGGGAGCGTCAGCCGGTCGAAATCCACGTCGGCGAACTGGGTGAGGAGGGACGAGCCGAGCGCTTCCACGGTGATGCCGGTTCGGTCGGAGACGAAGAAGACGCGTTTTCGCTGGGACATGGGCGCAGTAGGGAGCCAACCGTTCGTTATAATTGCAAATTCCCTCCAGCTTGCCACATCCGAATCGATTCTCCATGGCGAACCGCTACGTCCTCCCCCTCGAAACGCTCCGCATGACCGACGTTCCCCGGGTGGGCGGCAAGAACGCCTCCCTCGGGGAGCTCATCAGCCAGCTCGCGGCGAGGGGGGTGCGGGTGCCCGGGGGATTCGCCACGACCGCCGAGGCGTTCAACGATTTCCTCGCCCACAACAAGCTCGCCCCCGCGATCGACGCGATGCTGGCGAAGGTGGACGTCGAGAACATGGCCTCCCTCGCCGGCGCGGGCATGCAGATCCGTGCGCTCGTCGAGAAGGGCGCGCTGCAGCCGGAGCTCGAGAAGCAGATCCGCGACGACTACGCGCGGGTTTCGGCGGGAGCGCCCAACGCCTCGTTCGCGGTGCGCTCCTCGGCGACCGCCGAGGACCTTCCCGACGCGTCCTTCGCGGGACAGCAGGAGACTTATCTCAACATTCGCGGCGTCGAGAACGTGCTGGAGGCCGTGCGCCGCGTGTACGCATCGCTCTACAACGATCGCGCCATCGCCTATCGCGTGCACAAGGGTTACTCCCATGGGCAGATCGCGATCTCCGCCGGCGTGCAGCGCATGGTGAGGAGCGATCTCGGGACCGCGGGCGTGATGTTCACCCTGGACACGGAATCGGGCTTCCGCGAGGTGGTCTTCATCACCGCGAGCTACGGGCTCGGCGAGACGGTGGTGCAGGGCGCGGTGAATCCGGACGAGTTCTACGTCTCCAAGCTCTGCCTCTTCAACGGCAAGCCCGCGATCCTCAGGCGAAGCCTCGGCACCAAGGCGATCAAGCTCATCTTCGACCCCGCGGCGCAGGCGGGGAAATCCGTGACCGAGGTCGAGGTGCCGCAGGCGGACCGCGACCGCTTCTCGCTCTCCGATGCCGAGGTCGAGGAGCTCGCGCGCTACGCGCTCTCGATCGAGAAGCACTACGGCCGCCCCATGGACATCGAGTGGGGGCGCGACGGCGAGGACGGCAAGCTCTACATCCTCCAGGCGCGTCCCGAGACCGTGAAGAGCCAGGAGAAGCGCAAGGACACGCTCACGCGCTATCGCATCGGCAAGCGCGGCGAAGTGCTCTCGTCGGGCCGCGCGATCGGATCGAAGATCGGGCAGGGGCGCGTGCGCATCGTGACCGACGTCTCGCAGATCGCGCGCGTGCAGCCGGGCGACGTCCTCGTCACCGACATGACCGATCCCAACTGGGAGCCGGTGATGAAGCGCGCTTCCGCGATCGCGACCAACCGCGGCGGCAGGACCTGCCATGCCGCGATCATCGCGCGAGAGCTCGGAGTGCCGGCGGTCGTGGGCTGCGAGGACGCGACCGAGACGCTGAAGGAAGGCGCCGAGGTGACCGTCTCTTGCGCCGAGGGCGACACGGGCTACATCTACGACGGCAAGATGGAGTTCGAGGCGATCGAGGTCGAGCTCGCGCGCATGCCGCCGATCCCGGTGAAGATCGCGATGAACGTCGGCAACCCGCAGCTCGCGTTCGATTTCTGCCAGCTGCCCAACGAGGGCGTGGGCCTCGCGCGGCTGGAATTCATCATCTCCAACACGATCGGCATCCATCCGAAGGCGTGCCTCGAATACGCCACGCTCCCGGCGGAGCTCAAGGCGCAGGTCGCGAAGCAGGCGCGCGGCTACGAGAACCCGGTGCGCTTCTACGTGGACAAGATCGCGGAAGGCGTCGCCACCATTGCGGCGGCTTTCTGGCCGAAGAAGGTGATCGTGCGGCTGTCGGACTTCAAGTCGAACGAGTACCGCAACCTCGTCGGCGGGGCGCGCTACGAGCCCCACGAGGAAAACCCGATGCTCGGCTTCCGCGGCGCCTCGCGCTACATCGCGAGCTCGTTCCGCGATTGCTTCAAGCTCGAGTGCGAGGCGATGCGCAAGGTGCGCGACACCATGGGCCTCACCAACGTCGAGCTCATGGTGCCGTTCGTGCGCACCGTGAAGGAGGGCGAGCAGGTCCTCGCGATCATGAAGGAGTACGGGCTCGAGCGCGGCAAGAACGGCCTGCGCGTCGTGATGATGTGCGAGATCCCGTCCAACGCGATCCTCGCCGACGAGTTCCTCAAGCACTTCGACGGCTTCTCGATCGGCTCCAACGACATGACGCAGCTGACCCTCGCCCTCGACCGCGACTCGGGCCTCGTGATGGAGGCCTTCGACGAGCGCGATCCGGCGGTGAAGCGCATGCTGCACCTCGCGATCCAGGCGTGCAGGAAGGCCGGGAAGTACGTCGGCATCTGCGGCCAGGGCCCGAGCGACTATCCCGACCTCGCCGAGTGGCTCATGGCCGAAGGCATCGAATCGATGTCGCTGAATCCCGATACGGTGGTGGAGACATGGCTGCACCTCGCGAAAGCGGCCGCGCCCAAAGCGACGGCGTGATCCGCTGGCGATTCGCTCACTTCGACGAGCTCACGCCGCGCGAAGTCCACGACCTCCTGCAGTTGCGCGCCGAGGTCTTCGTGGTCGAGCAGGACTGCCCGTTCCAGGACGTGGACGGCGTCGATCCCGATGCGTGGCATCTGCTCGGCAGGCGCGGCGACGTGCTGGTCGCCTACTGCCGCATGATCCCCGCGGGAATCAAGTTCGCCGAGCCTTCGATCGGACGCGTCGTGACGCTGCCTTCGCTGCGCGGCACGGGGTGCGGCCGGGAGCTCATGGCCGAAGCGCTGCGCAGAGCGGATACACTCTGGCCGGGGAGACCGATACGCATCGGCGCGCAGCACCGGCTCGAGCGCTTCTACCTGGATTTCGGGTTCGCCACGGCCTCCGAGCCATATATCGAGGACGGAATCCCGCACATCGAAATGCTGCGCCCGGCGCCCGGGATGGTGGAAACCCCTGGCCGGAAGGCCGGACACGAATAGAAGAGGGAAAAGGAATGGCCGAATCGCTCAAAGGTAAATGCGCCGTGATCACCGGTTCGACGAGCGGCATCGGCCAGGGGATCGCCGAGCTCTTCGCGCGCGAGGGCGCGAACGTGATGCTGAACGGCTTCGGCGACAAGGCGGCCATCGAGGCGCTGAGAAGCCGCCTGGAGAAGGACTGCAAGGTCAAGGTGGACTACCACCCGGCCGACATGTC
>JADGRS010000196.1 GCA_017880705.1 Burkholderiales bacterium | reverse complement strand
CGCCCTGACCCCGGGCGCGCTGACACCGGGTACTCCGACGCCGGCCGCGCCGTCGGAAAGGGCCGCATGACGTACTCCCGCATCACCGGCACCGGGAGCTACCTGCCCGAAAAGCTCGTCACCAACCGCGACCTCGAATCGCTCGTCGAGACGAGCGACGACTGGATCGTCGCGCGCACCGGAATCCGCGAACGCCATATCGCCGCCGAGGGCGAGTTCACGAGCGATCTCGCGCTCCACGCCTGCCGCAACGCGCTGGCGGCCGCGGGGCGCGGTCCCGAGGACGTCGACCTCATCGTGCTCGCGACGTCGACGCCCGACATGGTGTTTCCCTCGAGCGCGTGCCTGCTGCAGGCGAAGCTCGGCGTGAAGAGGGGCGCCGCGTTCGACCTGCAGGCGGTGTGCTCGGGCTTCGTCTACGCGCTCGGCACCGCCGACCTCTTCATCCGCTCGGGGCAGAGCCGCTGCGCGCTCGTGGTGGGAGCGGAGATCTTCTCGCGCATCCTCGACTGGAAGGATCGCGGCACGTGCGTGCTCTTCGGCGACGGCGCGGGCGCAGTGGTGCTCGAAGCCTCCGACGTGCCCGGCATCCTCTCGAGCCACCTGCATGCGGACGGCAGCTACGCGTCGATCCTGAACACGCCGGGCCACGTGTCCGGCGGCGCGGTGCAGGGCGATCCCACGCTCAAGATGGATGGCGGTGCCGTCTTCAAGCTCGCGGTTCGCGTCCTCGAGGAGAGCGCGCGCGAGGCTCTCGCCGCCAACGCAATGACGATCGAGGACCTCGACATCTACATTCCCCACCAGGCCAACGTGCGCATCGTCTCGCACGTGGCGAAGAAGCTCGGCATTCCGGAAGCGAAGTGCATCGTCACGGTCGATCGGCACGCCAACACTTCGGCGGCGTCGATTCCCCTCGCGCTCGACGTCGCGGTCCGCGACGGGCGCGTGCGCAAAGGGCACCTCGTGCTGCTGCAGGGCGTCGGCGGCGGCTTCACCTGGGGCTCCGTGCTCCTGAGGTATTGACTCATGTCGCTCGCGATCGTCTTCCCCGGCCAGGGCTCCCAATCCGTCGGCATGATGCAGGGCTTCTCCGACATGCCCATCGTCGAGAAGACGTTTCTCGAGGCGAACGCGATTCTCGGCGTGGACCTGTGGACGATGGTGCGCGACGGCCCCGCGGAGGCGCTCAACCAGACCATCAACACGCAGCCCGTGATGCTCGTCGCGGGCGTGGCCTGCTGGCGCGCGTGGCAGGAACGGTCGGGGTCGATGCCTTCGTGGCTCGCGGGCCACAGCCTCGGCGAATACAGCGCGCTCGTGGCCGCGAACTCGATTCGCTTCGAGGACGCGCTCGCGCTGGTGCGCTTCCGCGCCCAGGCCATGCAGGAGGCCGTGCCCGAAGGCACCGGCGGAATCGCCGCGATCCTCGGGCTCGCGGACGATGCCTTGGCCACGGTGTGCGCGGAAGCGTCCCAAGGCGAAGTCGTCGAGCCCGCCAATCTCAATTCGCCGGGGCAGGTCGTGGTGGCGGGGCATCGCGGCGCGGTCGAGCGCGCCATGGCGATCGCCAAGCGCATGGGCGCCAAGCGCGCGGTGATGCTGCCGATGAGCGCCCCGTCGCACTGCAGCCTCATGAAGCCCGCGGCCGAGCGCCTGCGCGAGCGCCTCGAGGCGCTCGAGGTGAGGAAGCCGATGATCCACGTCATCCACAACCGCTTCGTCGAGTCTTTCGACGATCCCGCGAGGATTCGGAAAGCCTTGGTAGAACAGCTCTACAACCCGGTGCGCTGGATCGAGACCGTCAAGTTCCTCGGACGCAAGGGCGTGACGCGCATGGTCGAGTGCGGCCCCGGCAAGGTTCTCACGGGTTTGAGCAAGCGCATTGTTCCCGACATCGAATACGTCTCGCTCAGCGATTCGGCCGCGCTCGTCGCGGCAACCGCACAGGCCTAGGACCATGTTGAACGGACAAGTCGCCATCGTCACCGGCGCATCGCGCGGTATCGGCGCGTGCATCCTCGAGGCCCTCGCCAGGGCCAACGCGACCGTGATCGGCACCTCGATGTCGGAGAAGGGCGCCGAGGCGATATCCAAGGCCCTCGCCGACCTGGGGGCAAAGGGCGCCGGACGCGTGCTGGACGTGCGCGATTCGGCCCAATGCGCCGAGCTCGTGGACAAGTCGCAGCAGGAATTCGGCGCCGTCTCGATTCTCGTCAACAATGCGGGCGCCACGCGCGACAATCTCCTCGCGCGCATGAAGGACGAGGAGTGGGACGACATCCAGGCGACCAACCTTCGCTCGGTGTTCGTGCTGTCGCGCGCCGTACTGCGCGGAATGATGAAGGCGCGCGCGGGCCGCATCGTGAACGTGACCTCCGTCGTGGGCTTCACCGGCAACGCGGGGCAGACCAACTACGCCGCGGCGAAGGCGGGGATGGTGGGATTCTCCAAGTCCCTCGCGCGCGAAGTCGGCAGCCGCAACATCACCGTGAATTGCGTCGCTCCCGGCTTCATCGAGACCGACATGACGCGAGCGCTGCCCGAGGAGCAGGTGAAGAAGCTCGTCGAGGGCGTGCCGCTCGGACGCCTGGGGCGCGTCGACGACGTGGCCCAGGCGGTGTTGTTCCTGTGCTCGCCGGCGGCGGCCTACATCACGGGCGCGACGCTCCACGTGAACGGCGGCATGCATATGGAATGAAAGCGAAAATCGAAGTGACGCATGGTAGAATTACGCGCTTTTTGTGCACCACGCCAACCATAGAAACAAGAGCTTGGAGGAAGTCGATGGAAAACATTGAAGCCCGAGTGAAGAAGATCGTTGCAGAGCAGCTCGGAGTCGCGGAATCCGACATCAAGAACGAATCCTCCTTCGTGGAAGACCTGGGTGCGGACTCCCTCGACAACGTCGAGCTCGTGATGGCCCTCGAGGAGGAATTCGAGTGCGAGATTCCCGACGAGGAAGCCGAGAAGATCTCGACCGTCCAGCTGGCGATCGATTACGTCAAGAGCCACGTCAAGCAGTAGCCTCGCGGGGAGAGGCCCCGTCCGCGCGGCCCACATGAGCGCTCCGCGCCACATACCATGTCGAAGCGAAAAGTCGTCGTAACCGGGCTGGGAATCGTCTCGCCCGTGGGGATCGGCATCGCCCAAGCCTGGGAGAATCTCCTCAAGGGCGTGAGCGGCGTCGGCCCCATCACGAAGTTCGATGCGTCGCAGCTGCCGACGCGCATCGCCGCGGAGGTGAAGGGATTCAACTCCGCCGACTGGATGCCGCTGAAGGAGACGCGCCGCTCGGACCTCTTCATCCATTACGGGCTCGCCGCGGCGAAGCTCGCGCTCGACGACGCCGCCTTCGTCATCGACGATTCCAACGGCGAGCGCGTCGGCGTGAACGTGGGCTCGGGCATCGGGGGCCTGCCGATGATCGAGGACAACATCCGCGAGATGATCGCCAAGGGCCCGAGACGGCTGTCGCCATTCTTCGTGCCCGGCACCATCATCAACATGGTCGCCGGCATGATCTCGATCCAGTTCAAGGCCAAGGGCCCGAACGTCTCGATGGTCTCGGCGTGCACCACCAGCACGCACGCGATCGGCGAGGCCGGGCGCATGATCGAGTACGGCGACGCCGACGTCATGATCGCGGGCGGCGCGGAAGCGTGCGTGAACCTTTCGGGCGTCGGCGGCTTCTGCGCGTGCAAGGCGCTCTCGGAAAGGAACGACGATCCGGCTACGGCCTCGCGCCCCTTCGACAGGGACCGGGACGGATTCGTGCTCGGTGAGGGCGCCGGCATCGTGATCCTCGAGGAATTCGAGCATGCGAAGAAGCGCGGCGCGCGCATCTACGCCGAGCTTGCGGGCATGGGCATGAGCGCCGATGCCAACCACATCACGGCGCCCAACATGGATGGCCCGCGCCGCGCGATGCTCGCGGCGCTGAAGAACGCGGGCCTGAACGCCTCGGACGTGCAGTACGTGAACGCGCACGGCACGTCGACTCCACTCGGCGATGCCAACGAGACCGCCGCGCTGAAGGCGGCCTTCGGGGACCACGCCTACAAGCTCGCGGTGAATTCCACCAAGTCGATGCACGGGCACCTGCTCGGCGCGGCCGGCGGCGTCGAAGCGGTGATCACGGCGCTCGCCATTCACCACCAGATTTCGCCGCCCACCATGAACATCATCACGCCCGATCCGGCGTGCGACCTCGACTACGTGCCCAACGTGGCGCGCGAGATGAAGATCGACGTGGCGCTGTCGAACTCCTTCGGCTTCGGCGGCACCAACGGCACGCTCGCGTTCCGCCGCCTGCGCTAGCGCCATCAAGAAGGTCCTCGCCTTACTCGTCCTCGTCGGCGTCCTGGCCGCCGGCTGGCTCTATTATTTCGCGCGTACGCCGGTGGCGCTTCCCGCCGTGCCCTACGAATTCACGGTGCACCCGGGATCGGGACTGAAGGCGGTCTCGCGCCAGCTCGCCGGCGACGGCGTGTTCATGGAAGGCGAGACCTTCTGGATCCTCGGGCGCCTGCTCGGCAACGCGCGTTCGATCCAGGCGGGAGTCTATCGGCTCGACAGGCCCGTCACGCCCCTCGAGCTCCTCGACAAGCTCGCGCGTGGCGACGTGGTGCTTCTCGAGATCGTCTTCGTCGAGGGGACGACCCTCAAGCAATGGCTCGCGCAGCTCGCGGCCGTGCCGCAGGTGAAGCACACCCTCGTGGGCAAGGACGACGCCGAGATCCGCGCGATCGTCGGAGGCGGTCCCGAGCCCCTCGAGGGCTGGCTCTTTCCCGACACCTATCGCTTCGCGCCGGGCGTTCCCGACGTCGACATCCTCAAGCGGGCGCACGCGACGATGAAGAAGCGGCTCGCCGACGTATGGGCGGCGCGCGATCCCGCGGTGCCGATCGCGACGCCGTACGACGCGCTCATCCTCGCCTCGATCGTGGAAAAGGAGACGGGGCAGGCCGCCGAGAGGCCCATGATCGCATCGGTCTTCGTGAACCGCATGAAGCGCGGCATGCGCCTGCAGACCGATCCCACGGTGATCTACGGAATGGGCGAGCGCTTCGACGGCAACATCCGCAAGAAGGACCTCACCGCGGACACGCCGTGGAACACGTACACGCGCGACGGTCTTCCGCCGACGCCTATCGCGATGCCGGGCGCCGCGTCGCTGCGCGCCTCGGTGCACCCGGCCGAATCGCAATTTCTCTACTTCGTGGCGCGCGGCGACGGCTTCCACGAATTCAGCCGCTCGCTCGAGGAGCACAATCGGGCGGTGGCAAGATACCAGCTCGGAAAATGAAAGAACGCGGCAAGTTCATCACGCTCGAGGGAATCGACGGCGCGGGCAAGTCCTCGCACCTCGATTTTCTTTGCGAGCAGGTGCGCACGCGCGGGCACGAGGCGGTCCTCACGCGCGAGCCGGGCGGCACGCCCGCGGGAGAGAAAGTGCGGGAGCTGGTGCTGCAGGTGGCGATGAATGCCAAGGCCGAAGCGCTCCTCATGTTCGCCGCGCGCGCCGAGCACGTGGCGAACGTGATCGAGCCGGCGCTCGCCGCGGGCCGGTGGGTCGTGTGCGATCGCTTCAGCGACGCGACCTATGCGTATCAATGCGGAGGCCGCGGGCTGCCGCGCGATTTCGTGGTCGGGCTCGAGCGCCTCGTGCATCCGGGCCTCCAGCCCGATGCCACCTTCCTCTTCGACGTCGACCCCGCGGTCGCCTTCGAGCGCCAGCGCGCGCAGTCCCGCTCGCCCGACAGGTTCGAGAGCGAGAAGGCGGGATTCTTCGTCCGCGTCCGCGAGTCCTATCTCGAGCGCGCGCGCGAGCATTCGCGCCGCTTCCACGTGGTGGACGCGTCGGGCGGCCTGCAGCAGGTGCGCGACCGGATCGAAGTCGCCTTCGCCCAGGCTTTCCCATGATCGCGTTTCCCTGGCATCGCGCCGAGCTCTCGAGGCTGCTCGCGGATCGGAGCCGGATCCCGCACGCGCTGCTGGTGCACGGGAGCGCCGGCATCGGCAAGGTCGAGTTCGCGCGCGCGCTCGCCGCGAGCGTGCTTTGCGAGACGCCGCGCGAGGGCATCGCCTGCGGCACGTGCGCCTCGTGCCACTGGTACTCACAGGGCAACCATCCCGACTTCCGCGAGATCGTTCCGGAGGCCTCCCTCGAGGAGGAGGAAGGCGAAGACGCGGGCGCGAAGCCCGACAAGGCGAAGAGCCTCGTCATCAAGATCGAGCAGGTTCGCGCGGTTGCGGACTTCATGGCCCTCACCACGCACCGAGCGGGCTACCGCGTCCTGCTGATCCATCAGGCC
>JADGRS010000195.1 GCA_017880705.1 Burkholderiales bacterium | reverse complement strand
AGAGAGGCCGAGCTCCCCCGGGTCGAGAAGAACCGCCCCTTCCACGCCTGGTCGATCACCGGGTGTTTGAAGATGAAAACGGCGCCTTGTGGCGCCGCGTCGTTTCACGAACTGTCGCGTCCTAGCGACGATACTCCGGAGCGCCCGGGCCGGGACCCGGTTCCACCACCGGGCGGATGTCGACCGCGATGCGAATGCGCCGGCCCGGATCGAAGGGCATGCGCGTCACGAACTCGCGGTTGCCGTAGCGATAGCGCACGTCGTAGCCCGATGCGACCTCGCGCACTTCCTGGATGGTCCGGCAACGCTCGACATCGCGCGTGACCGGGCGGCGCTCGACCTCGACGCTGTCGGAGCCCGCGTTGTTGCTGCGATCGATCTGGTTGCCGACGAGGCCGCCGACGATGGCGCCCGCGGCGGTGCCGCGATCGCGTCCGCCGCTGCTCGATCCCATCTGGTGGCCCAGCACGCCGCCGGCGATCGCGCCAAGGACGGTGCCGGCCCCGATCTGCGCGCCGTTGTCCTGGCGCGTGACCTGGCGCTCTTCATAGCCCCGGCGTTGCTCGCTCCAGCATTCCTCGCGATTGACGGGAATGCGCTCGGTGATCGCGCGCACGCCGATCACCGGAGCGGAGTCGGTGAAGGAATCGGCGAACGCGCCGAATGAAACGAACGCCGAAGCGACGGCGACTGCGACAAGGGTCTTCTTCATGTGCAACCTCTCGAGGGGTAGTGGATTCTTCTTGGGCGCGCCGGGCATCGCGGAAGTTCAATAGATTCCGCGGTAGCGGGGCATGCGCGGATCGGCGATCGGCGCCGGCGGGGCGGGCGGACGCACGTCCACGTTCACCGGCATCTGCGGGCCCGGGTCGTAGGGCAGCCTCGCGCGCAGTTCATGTCCATTGTACTCATAGAGAACGTCGTATCCGACGACCACGTCGCGCGTGTCGGCGACGTCGTTGCAGCGCTGCACGGTGCGCGTGACCGGCACACGCTCGACGACGACGTCGCGGGTCGCGACCGCATCGTTGTCGCGATCGACCTGGTTGCCGACCAGGCCGCCCACGATCGCGCCCGCGGCCGTTCCGTGGTCGCGCCCGGCGCTGCTGCCGCCGAACTGGTGGCCGATCACGCCACCCACGATCGCGCCGATGACGGTGCCCGCTCCGACGCCGCCCGATTCGCGCGTCTCGGACGCCGGGCGAACGCTGCGGCGCTCTTCGTAGGCGGTCACCTGCTCGTCGTGGCACTCGCGTCGCGGTTCGGCGACGCGGTCGTAGAGGGGTGTCGCGGAAATGACTCGCGCGGTGTCGCCGTAAGCTTGCGCGAGCGCGGCGCCCGGCACGAGGGCCGACGACAACAGCGCGCCGGCGAGTAGGGTCTTCTTCTTCATGCGTGCTTCTCCCATGAGGACAACGGGTCCTGCCGCATTAAACGCGCGACGCGGCGCCACGTTGACTCCCCGGCCGCTCGATCGCCCAGCGCGTCGCGATCTCGAGCTGCTCGCGAAGGATCGGGCGGATCGCGTGGGCCTTCGCCTCGCGGAATGTGTAAGGAGATATTTCGTCCATGTAGCTCGCCTCTACCATCTCCATCTGGATCGCGTGCACACCGCGCGCGGGATCGCCGTGAGCGCGCGTGATGTGGCCACCCTTGAAGCGACCGTTCAACACCGCCGTGAACGGTGAATGCTTCTTCAGCGCGGCGAGCAACGACTGCGCGAGCGCCGCGTCGCACGCGGCGCCGTCCGCCGTGCCGAGGTTGAAATCCGCCAGGCGTCCTTCGAAAAGCCGCGGCGCGACGGATACGATCGAATGCGCATCCCAGAGGATCGCCGTGCCGTGGACCGACAGCACGCGCGCGATCTCGCGTTGCAGCCGCGCATGATAGGGACGCCACAAGGTCCCGACCCGGCGCGCGATCTCCCCTGCATCGGGCTCACGCTCGCGATAGAGAGGCTCCCGGTCGAACGTATCGGCCGGGCACAGCTTCGGCGTGTCGCGTCCCGGGTAGAGGTTCGCGCCGTCGGGAGGGCGGTTCACGTCGATCACGTAGCGCGAGAAGAGGGCCGTGACGACCGTCGCGCCGAGCTCGCCGAGAAAATCATAGAGTCGCGCCAGGTGCCAGTCGGTATCGGCGCGGCGCGCCGCGCAATCGTTCAGGCCGCGCCCCACCGAATGGGGAATGAAGGTGCCGACGTGCGGCATCGATACGATGAGCGGGCTCGTGCCGCGGCGATACGCGTACGGCCAGACGCAGCGCTCAGAGAGGAACATCGAGCCCCTGGCGGCGCGCCTCCGCGATCGCCTTCTCGTAGCCTGCGTCCGCATGGCGCACGACGCCCAGCGCCGGATCGTTCCACAGCACGCGCGCGATGCGCTTCGCGGCGGCCTCGGTGCCGTCGCAAACGATGACGACGCCGGCATGCTGCGAATAGCCCATCCCGACTCCGCCGCCATGATGGATCGAGACCCACGTGGCGCCGCCCGCGGTCGAAAGCAGCGCGTTGAGCAGCGGCCAGTCGGAGACCGCGTCGCTACCGTCGAGCATCGCCTCGGTCTCGCGATTGGGGCTCGCGACCGATCCGGTGTCGAGATGATCGCGTCCGATCACGACGGGCGCCTTGAGCTCTCCCGAAGCGACCATCTCGTTGAACGCGAGGCCGGCCACGTGGCGCTGCCCCAGTCCCAGCCAGCAGATGCGCGCCGGCAATCCCTGGAAGGCGATGCGATCGCGCGCCATGCCGAGCCAGCGATGCAGGTGCGCGTCGCCGGGAAAGAGAGATTTCACCTTCGCATCGGTGCGGTAGATGTCTTCGGGATCGCCCGACAGCGCAACCCATCGGAACGGCCCCTTGCCCTCGCAGAAGAGAGGGCGGATGTACGCGGGAACGAAGCCGGGGAATGCGAACGCGTCGGCGACGCCTTCATCCTTCGCGACCTGGCGGATGTTGTTGCCGTAATCGACGGTCGGAATCCCGCGCCCATGCAGCTCGAGCATCGCCTCGACGTGGCGCTTGATCGACGCGCGCGCCGCCGCTTCGACCGACTTCGGATCGGATTTCCGCGCCGCTTCCCAGCGCTCGATCGTCCAGCCCGACGGAAGGTATCCGTTCACGAGGTCATGGGCCGAGGTCTGGTCGGTGACCAGGTCGGGGCGCACGCCGCGCCTCACGATTTCGGGCAGGAGGTCGGCGGCGTTGCCGAGCAATCCGACGGAGACCGGCGACGTCGCCTCTCGAATGATCGCGAGCGCCTCGTCGAGGTTCGCCGCCTGCCGGTCGAGGTAGCGCGTGCGCAGGCGCATGTCGATGCGCGACTGGCGGCATTCGATCGCGAGCATCGAGGCGCCGGCCATGGTCGCCGCGAGGGGCTGCGCGCCGCCCATGCCGCCGAGACCCGCGGTGAGGATCCAGCGGGGAGATTGGGCGACTCCGTAGTGCTGCCGCATCGCCTCGGCGAAGGTCTCGTAGGTCCCTTGCACGATCCCCTGAGAGCCGATGTAGATCCACGCGCCTGCGGTCATCTGCCCGTACATCATGAGGCCCTTGCGATCGAGCTCGTTGAAGTGGTCCCAGGTCGCCCACTTCGGCACCAGGTTCGAGTTGGCGATGAGGACGCGCGGCGCATCGGCATGGGTCTTGAAGACCGCGACGGGCTTGCCCGATTGGATCAGGAGCGATTCGTCGTCGCCGAGGCGCTTCAGGGTCGCCAGGATCGCGTCGAAGCACTCCCAGTTGCGCGCGGCCTTGCCAATGCCACCGTAGACCACGAGCTCGGCGGGATTCTCGGCCACCTCCGGATCGAGGTTATTCTGGATCATGCGAAACGCCGCCTCGGTGAGCCAGCTCCTGCAGCTGAGCTGCGTTCCCCGGGGGGCGCGAACCACTTCGCCGATACGCCGATGGGTCATGGGCATTATTATGCTTGTGTTGGCGGTCAGGGGAGGAACCATGCTGGTGAGGAAAGCCGTGGGGCGCGAGTGGAAGGCCACCGATTATTCGGGGATCGAACGAAGCCTGTTCCGCAACAACGATACGGGCGGTCGCTCTTCGTTGGTGCGGTTGAAGGAGGGGTCGCGCTACCCGGAGCACGCCCATCATGGGACCGAGGAGGTGGTGGTCCTCGAGGGCCGCGTCTCGATCGGCGGCGAGGAGCTCGGCGCCGGGGATTATCTCTTCACGGCCCCCGGCGAGGAGCATGACGTGGTCGCGGTGTCCGACGCAGTGATCTTCGTTTCGTCGCAGAAGGAAACGCCGGTGATCGGAATCTGATGAAGACTCGCGCGCAGTTCGCCTTCTGGGTCGCGGCGATGGTCGTGCCCGCCGTCGTGGTGATGTCGGGGCTCATCGCCTACATCGCGTGGGAGCATCGCACGTCGGCGGATGCCCGCTATCTCGAGCGCGTTCGCGCGATGTCGATCGCCGTCGACACGGAGCTCGAGGGCTCGATCCGCGTGCTGCGCGCGTTGAGCCTCGCGCCGGAGATCGACATGCGCCACCCCGAGGCCTTCGTCGAGCGCCTCGGGCGCTACCAGGCGACCCAGCCGCTCTGGACGGTGATCGCGCTTGGCGATCCCGAATGGAAGAACGTCGCCGCGGTCGGGCGGGGAGGGGTGAGCGCACGGCGTCCGGCGATCGAGCCGCGCACGCTCATGCAGATCGCGCAAACGAGGAAGCCCTCGGTATCGGCGCTCATCCGCACCGACGAGCGGCATTACGAGACGCAGGTCACGGTCCCGGTGATCCGCGACGGCACGATGACCGGAATCCTGATGGTGAGCATCGATCCGAAGGCGTGGCTCGAGCTCCTGAACGAATATCCGTCGATTCCCGGCGCGACGATGGTGCTGCTCGACCAGGACGGCGCGATCATCGCGCGCACGCTGAACCACGAGACGTGGGTCGGAACGCGCCCCAGCGGCACGTTCCGCCAGAGCTGGCGCGAGGCGATGGAAGGGACCAATCGCAGCAAGGGCCTCGAGGGCCAGCCCTTCTATTCCGCGTACAGCCGCTCGTCGCGCACCGGATGGACCCTCGCGACCGGGATTCCCGTCGAGAGCGTCGACGAGGGGCTCGATCGCAAGCTTTTCATCGCCGCGGGCGCGGCCATCGTCAGCATCTGCATCGCGGTGCTCCTCGCCTTCTTCTTCGCGCGAAGGCTCGAGGCCAGGGCCTGATGCCGGTCACGCTCGAAACGCCGCGACTCCTCCTGAGGAAGCTGCGCGAGTCGGATTGGGATCACTACGCGGCAATGTGCGCCGATCCGGAAGTGATGCGCTACCTCGGTACCGGCGTGACCCTCGGCCGTGACGACGCTTGGCGCTCCATCTCGAACTTGCTTGGCCATTGGCAGCTGCGCGGCTACGGGATGTGGGCCCTGGAATCGAAGGAGACCGGCGAATTCCTCGGGCGTGCAGGGTTCCACGATCCGCCGGGATGGCCGGCCTTCGAGCTGGGATGGGTCCTCGCGAAACCCCATTGGGGCCAGGGCTATGCGATCGAGGCGGCGCGCGTCGCGCTTCGCCACGCGTTCGACGTGCTGCGCAAGGATCGCGTCATCAGCCTCATACGACCCGCCAACGCGCGCTCGATCCGGGTCGCGGAAGCGCTCGGCGAGACGCTCTCTGGCGAGGTGGACTTGCTGGGCTCGAAGTCGCTCGTTTACGAGATCCGAGCGAAGCGCTGACCCGCGAAGCGCCCATCCCATGACTGAGCTCGACATCGATGCGTATTTCGCCCGCGTGGGCTACGACGGCCCTGCGACGCCCACTCTCGCCACGCTGTCGCGCCTTCACGCGCTGCACGCCGCCGCGATTCCCTTCGAGAATATCTCGCCCTTCCTCGGCGAGCCGGTGCGGCTCGATGTCGCATCGCTGCACGACAAGCTCATCGCGCGAAGGCGGGGCGGCTGGTGCTTCGAGCAGAATCTCCTCTTCGCGCACGCGCTGGAGCGCATCGGCTTCGAGCTGACTCGGCTCGCGGCTCGTGTGCGCTGGAACGTGCCGGCGAATGTGATCACGGCCCGCAGCCATTGCCTGCTGCGGGTCGATGTCGAGGGACGGGACTACATCGCCGACGTGGGCTTCGGCGGGCAAACGCTCAGCGCGCCGCTGCGGCTGGAGCCGGGCAGCGAGCAGGCTACGCCTCACGAGCCCTATCGGATCGTCGCCTCCCAGGGCGGCTACGCGCTCGAATCCAGGCTCGCCGGCGAATGGCAGGTGCTTTACACGTTCGAGATGCACGAGCAACAGATCGCCGACTACGAGGTGAGCAACTGGTATCTCGCGAACCATCCGCAGTCGATCTTCGTGAACGGCCTCGTCGCGGCGCG